>NZ_JBFBDY010000109.1:0-17741 GCF_040683475.1 Kitasatospora sp. NPDC093558
CACCGCGTACATCCCGGCCCAGTCCGCGCCCGCGTACGCCTCCGCGCCCGCGCCGCCCCTCCCCGGCTACGGCGGCCAGCAGGCGTACCAGCGGCCGCAGCCGCCGGCGCCCGGCTTCGCGCAGACCGCGAGCGGCGGTTACCAGCCGACCGGCGGCCAGAGCTTCGGCGGCCAGAACACCTTCGTCGGCGGCCAGGGCGGCCAGCAGACCTTCGGTGCGCAGCCGATCGGCGGCCCGGGCGCGTTCGGCCCCGGCCAGGGCGGCCAGCAGCACGGCGGCCCGCAGAGCTTCGGCGGCCAGCAGTCCTTCGGCGGCGCGGGCCAGGCCGGCTTCCCCGGCCAGGGCGGCGAGCAGTCCTTCGGCGGCGGCCAGCTGCGCCCGGCCATGGCCCCGGTCGCGCCGGTGCGCCCGATGCAGCCGCAGCGCCCGGGCCCGTACGGCGATCCCGGCCAGTTCCAGCAGAACGGCTACCAGCCGCAGGGCCAGGGCTACTGAGCCACTGACCCCACAGGGCCGAACCCCCCGCACGGCCCGCACCCGCACCACCTGAGTACCACCCGGCGCCCCCTGTACGCCGGGCGAACGGAGAAACGGGTCATCCACGGACCGCCCGGAACGCCCCCCACGGCGTCCGGGCGGTCCGTGCGTATCTACAGGCCTTTTCGTATCTACAGGCCTTTTCGCTGGGCGGCGGAGGCCTTCACGGGTAAACGCGCAGCGTGCCGTCAAGTAGCCGCAGGCGCACGCAGGGGCGCGTCCGCAGAGGCGCGGCGCACTCACGGAGGTGCGCGCACGCACAGGGTGCGTCCGAGCAGCGCGATCGCGGCTGGCAGGATGGAGGGATGCAGCTCTCCGGACTCCACGTCTACCCCGTCAAGTCCATGTACCGCGTGAGCCCCGACAGCGTCCCCGTCGAACCGTGGGGCCTCGCCGGCGACCGCCGCTGGATGCTCGCCGACCCCACCGGGCGCTTCGTCAGCCAGCGCGAGAACCCCGCCCTCGGCCAGATCCGCACCGGCCTCGGCGCGAACGGAGCGCTCACCCTCACCGCCCCCGGCGGCGCCCGGATCGAGATCGCCGCCCCCGCCGTCGCGGCCGGCGACCCGCTCGCCGAGGTCGAGGTCTGGGGCACCCGCTTCCGCGCCGCCGAGGCGCCCAAGGAAGCGCACGAGTGGATCGCCGAACACCTCGGCGAGTACCGCCTGGTGCACCTGGACGACCCGCGCGCCCGGCCCGTCGACCCGGAGTACGGCGAGCCCGGCGACACCGTCTCGATGGCCGACGGCTACCCGCTGCTGCTCACCACCACCGCCTCGCTCGCCCGCCTCAACGAACTCGTCGCCGCCGCGCACCCCGAGGGCCACGAGACGCTCCCGATGGAACGTTTCCGCCCCAACGCCGTGGTCGACGGCTGCGAACCGTGGGCCGAGGACGGCTGGCGCCGGATCCGGATCGGCGAGCTGACCTTCCGGGTCGTCAAGCCCTGCGGCCGCTGCGTCGTCACCACCACCGACCAGGAGAGCGGCGAGCGGCGCGGCCCCGAACCGCTGCGCACCCTCGCCAAGCACCACCGGCTGCGCAAGCAGGCCGCGTTCGGCATGAACCTCATCCCCGAACGCCCGGCCGCGACCGCCCTCCGGGACCAGGACGGCGACGTCCTCGGCACGCTGCGGCTCGGCGACGAGGTCGAGGTGCTGGAGGACGGCCGGCAGTGGCCGGTCGACGCGCGCGCCTGAGCTGAGCACCGCCGCTCGCACTCCCGCGCACACCACGCGTCCCACCGCCCCCACTCCACGACCCCCGCTCCGGAACCACGCGTGTGTGCGCTCGTTGAAACCGGTGGGCGGAACATGTGGTGAAGACGGGATCCGCCGGTGCCCGCACGATCGCGGGCACCGGCCGGAGCACCCCCGCGGGCGCGCTACGGTGGGCGGACGGCCCGCGCACCCCCGCGCGCACGGCCCGATGATCGCCGGCTCGACGAAGGTGGGGACGACAGACCGTCATGGCTGAGCACAGGGTCCGGGTCACCCAGGACAGCGCATCCCGCTGGCGGCGCCGCGCGGGCGAGTACGACACGCTCGCGGAGGCCCTCGCCGCCGCCGAACCGGGCGACACCGTGACCGTCCGCCCCGGCACCTTCCACGAGAACGTGCTGCTCGACAAGCCCGTGACGATCGTCCCGGCGCAGGGCCCCGGCACCGTCCGCATCGACCCGCCCTCCGGTGTGCCGCTGACCGTCACCGCCGCCGCGACCGTCCGCGACCTCGTCGTCGAGGGCGGCGACAGCTCCGCCCCCGCCGTCCTCGTCACCGGGCCCCAGGCCGTGCCCTCCTTCAGCGGCTGCCGGGTCGAGAGCCGCTCCGCCAGCGGGTTCGAGATCACCGGCGGCGCCCGCCCCACCCTGCGCGGCTGCGTCGTCGCCAACCCCGGCGGCCTCGGCCTGCGGCTGCGCGGCGAAGGCACCGCCGCCGCGTTCGAGGACTGCGAGGTCGCCGCCGCCGCCCAAGCCGGGCTCGCCGTCCTCGGCGGCGCCACCGCCGCCCTCGAACGCTGCCGCGTCCACCACACCGCCGGTGCCGGCGTCCTGCTCTCCGACCCGGGCAGCGCCGCCGAACTGACCGGCTGCGAGATCTACGAGATCCGCGGCAGCGGCGTCCAGGCCGAGGCGCAGGCCGGCGGCCGGCTCGTCGACTGCGATATCCACCGCGTCACCGGCAACGGCCTGACCCTCGACGGCGAGGCCGAACTCACCCTCACCGGCTGCCGCGTCCACGACCTGCCCGAGAACGGCGCCGACCTGCGCGGCCGCGCCCGGCTCACCCTCTCCCACAGCACCGTGCGCGACTTCGGGCGCGGCGCGCTCTCCGTCTGGGACCAGGGCACCGAGGCCGTCGCCGAGTCCAGCGAGATCCACGGCTCCACCGGCGAGTACCCGGCGCTGTGGGTCAGCGACGGCGCCCGGCTCACCCTCACCGACTGCGCCCTGCACGACCTGCCCGACGCGCTGTTCGTCCTCGACCGCGACTCCGCCGCCACCGCCGACCGCTGCTCGTTCAGCCGGATCCGCAGCTCGGCGGTCTCGGTCAGCGGCGGCGCCGGGGTGACGCTGACCGCCTGTCGCGTCCAGGAGGCCGGCACCGGACTGTGGTTCCGCGACCACGGCAGCGGCGGGCTCCTCACCGACTGCGAGATCTCCGACGTCGCCACCGGCGTCATCGTCACCAAGGGCGCCGACCCGGTGCTGCGCGACTGCACCGTCCGCGCCAGCACCGACGCCGGCGTGTACGTCTCCGCCCAGGGGCGCGGCACCTTCGAGGACTGCCGGGTCTCCCACGGCAAGGGCTTCGGCTTCCACATCATCGACGGCTGCCGCAGCCGGCTCCTGCGCTGCCGGGCCGAACAGAACGAACGGGCCGGCTTCGAGTTCTCCGAACCGGGACCGGTCGCCGAGGGCTGCACCTCGGACGACGTCGGGCCGGCCGCGGGCGCGACGCCGGCCGCCGCCGGGTCCGCCTTCGGGACGGCGGCCGGAACAGCGGCCGGAACATCCGAGGTACCCGCACCGCGCTCCGCCCAACTGACCTCCGCCGTCGCGGCGTTGGCCCCGCCCACCGCCATGCCCGAGATCGCGCCGATCCCCGACTGCCGGCCAGCCGACGAAGCGCTCGCCGAACTCGACGCGCTCGTCGGCCTCGCCACCGTGAAGCAGGAGGTCCGCACCCTCATCGACCTCATCTCGGTCGGCCGGCGCCGCCGCCAGGCCGGGCTCAAGGCCCCCTCGCTGCGCCGCCACCTCGTCTTCACCGGCGCCCCCGGCACCGGCAAGACCACCGTCGCCCGCCTCTACGGCGAGATCCTCGCCTCCCTCGGCGTGCTCCAGCGCGGACACCTCGTCGAGGTCGCCCGCGTCGACCTCGTCGGCGAACACATCGGCTCCACCGCGATCCGCACCGCCGCCGCCTTCGACCGCGCCCGCGGCGGCGTCCTCTTCATCGACGAGGCGTACGCGCTCGCACCCGAGGACGGCGCCCGCGACTTCGGGCGGGAGGCGATCGACACCCTGGTCAAGCTGATGGAGGACCACCGGGACGAGGTCGTCGTCATCGTCGCCGGCTACACCACCGAGATGGAACGCTTCCTCTCCGCCAACCCCGGTGTCTCGTCGCGCTTCTCACGCACCATCAGCTTCCCCGACTACTCGGCGGACGAACTCCTGGAGATCGCGCGAGCCCAGTGCGCCGAGCACGAGTACGCGCTCACCGAGGCCACCGAGGACGCGCTGCTGCGCCACTTCGCCACGATCGAGCGCGGCCCCAACTTCGGTAACGGGCGCACGGCGCGGCAGGTCTTCGAGACGATGGTCGAACGGCACGCGATGCGCGTCGCCCAGCTCGCCGACCCGTCGACGGAGGAGCTCCAACTCCTCGTCCCGACCGACCTGCCGGCGGCGCGGACGTCCTGACGTTACGTCACACTGCTCTGCGACAGCCAGGACGCCCGCAACCCCTACACCGCCGCCCCGGACGCGACGGGCCCGGTCCGGAACCTGCTGCCCGCCGACGACCACGCGGGACGGAACCGATCGATGGGGCAGGCCCGTTGGAGGTTGCGTGAGCATGCTACTGACGGGTGCCGCGGGTGGGCTGCTGTTACCGGCTGCCCTGGTGATCCTGTTCTTCCTCGGTGCTGTGGTGCGGAAGTTGAGAGCGCGCCCGGCGGACGGCTCCACGCGGGGCACGGGAGCGACGGCCACCGAGGAACTCCACGCGCTGCTTTACCCGGGCAAACGCGTGCAGTTGGAGCAGCGACGCGTCGAGCTGGTGCTGCGGGACGACGAGCACGACGGCGCTCCGAGGCGCACCGGGATCGACCTCGCTGGCGGGCGGGCCGTGATCCGGCGGGGCGGGAGTGCGGAAGGGGCCGCGGGCGGGCGTCGGCAGATGACGACTGACAAGTAACAGCTGACAGCTGACAGCTGACAGATTTCGAAATCTGTTATCTGTCAGCTGTCGTCCGTTCGCCCTACGCCGTCACCCCACCCAGGCCCCGCCCGCCAGGAACGACTCCAGGGCGGCCCGGTACGGCGCGATGTCGATCCGCTCGCCGGCCAGCCAGTCGTCGGAGTAGTACTTGTCGAGGTAGCGGTCGCCCGGATCGCAGATCAGGCTGACGACGCTGCCCTGCCGACCGGCCTCCCGCATCTCGGCGACGATCTTCAGCGCGCTCCACAGCCCCGTCCCGGTGGAGGCGCCCGCCTTCTTCCCGAGCACCTGCTCCAGCACCCGCACCGCCGCGATCGACGCGGCGTCCGGCACCTTCATCATCCGGTCGATCGCGCCGGGCACGAAGCTGGGCTCCATCCGGGGCCGGCCGATGCCCTCGATCCGCGAGCCGCTCGCACACACCGCGTCCGGGTCGTGGTCCACCCAGCCGTCAAAGAAGCAGGAGTTCTCCGGGTCCGCGACGCAGATCCGGGTGTCGTACTGCATGTAGTGGACGTACCGGGCGATCGTCGCCGAGGTGCCGCCCGTCCCCGCGGTCGCGACGATCCAGGCCGGCTCCGGGTGCGGCTCCAGGCGCAGCTGGGCGAAGACCGACTCGGCGATGTTGTTGTTGCCGCGCCAGTCGGTGGCCCGCTCGGCGTAGGTGAACTGGTCCATGTAGTGGCCGCCGGTCTCCTCGGCGAGCCGCGCGGACGCCTCGTACACCTCGTCCGAGCGCTCCACCAGGTGGCACTCGCCGCCGTGGAACTCGATCAGGTCGATCTTGGCCTGGCTGGTGCTCTTGGCCATCACCGCGATGAACGGCACCCCGACGAGCTGCGCGAAGTATGCCTCGGACACGGCCGTGGACCCGCTGGACGCCTCGATCACCGGCTTGCCCGGGCGGATCCAGCCGTTGCAGAGCCCGTAGAGGAAGAGCGAGCGGGCGAGGCGGTGCTTGAGCGAGCCGGTCGGGTGGGTGGACTCGTCCTTGAGGTAGAGGTCGATCCCCCACTCGGCCGGCAGCGGGAAGCGCAGCAGGTGGGTGTCGGCGGACCGGTTGGCATCGGCCTGAACCTTGCGGACCGCCTCCTTGAGCCAGGCGCGGTAGTCCGCGTCGGTGCGGTCGACGTCGACGGTCGGCTCGATGCCGCGTCCGGCACCCGGTGCGGCGGCCGGCATGGCGCCCAGCTCGGTGCTCATGGTCACTCTCCTCGTCTTGACCCCCCACTGCTCACTACGAGTGTATGAGAGTCACGATAAGTGACAATTTTCGGAGCACCAGCTTCCGCTTATCCCTGGTGCGACGCCACCCTCCGGCACCCGTCCTCAGCCCACCTGCACCGACTGCGGGTCCGCCAGGTACGGCCGCCACGCCAGCTCCGCCGCACCGGCGAGCGCGCTGTCCGTCAGCTCCGCGCCGACGATCGGCACCCGTCCGCTGCGCCCCCACAGGCACCGCTCGGCGACCACCGCGCGCAGCCGCTCGGGCGCCGCCTCCAGCAGGTCGAGGTGGAGGCCGCTGAGCACGACCCGGTCCGGGTTGAGGATGTTGGCGACACCGGCCAGCCCGAGCCCGAGCCGGTCGATGACGTGCTCGACGGCCGCCCGCGCCCGCTCGTCGGTGGCCGCGGCCCGGCACAGGTCACGCGCCTGGTCGAGCACCGGACGCCCCGGTTCGGGGGTGAGCCCGGCCGCCGCGAACAGCGCGTCGGGGTCGGTCTCCGAGTTGAGGCAGCCACGGTTGCCGCACACGCACGGCCGGCCCTGCGGATCCACCGTGAGGTGGCCGACCTCCAGCGCGAGCCCGGCACTTCCGGTGTGCAGCCGCCCGTCGATGACCAGCGCGCCACCGACGCCGCTGTGGCCCGAGGTGACCAGGAGCAGATGGCGGGCACCGCGCCCGGCGCCATGCCGGTACTCGGCGAGCGCGGCGAGGTTGGCGTCGTTGGCGATGGCGGTGGGCAGCGGGTCCAGCGCGTTGGGACCGTGGTCGGCGCGACCGACCTCGACGTCGTACAGGTCCGCCACCGGCGTGCCGCTCGGCCAGGCGAAGTGCAGGGCGGCCAGCGCGGTGCCGTCCGGCTCGGTGACCGGATTGGGCAGCGCGAGCGCGGCACCGAGGCAGCGCCGGCCGGTGGAGCGTGCGAGCTCCGCACCCGCCTGGGCGACGGCGCGCAGCATCCGGACCGGGTCGGTCGCGGCGGGCAGCGGCAGGTGGACCGGCGGGTCGAGGAGCCCGCCGAGCCCGGCCAGCGTGACGCTCAGCCCGTCCGTGTGGATCTGCCCCGCGATCACGACCGGGCCCTGCGGATCGATCGCGAGCCGGTGCGAGGGCCGCCCGCGACCGCCGCCCGCCGGACGGGAGTCGACCGTGATCAGGCCCAGCGCCTCCAGCTCGGCCGTGACGGCACCGGCGGTGGCGCGCGTGACGTCCAGCGCCCGGGTGAGCGCCGAGCGGGTGGGCGTCTGACCGGTGTGGATGAGCGAGAGCGCGGGGCCGAGCAGCGTCCGACCGCGATCGGGGGCGGCACGGCGATGGGCGTCGCGCTGCGCCTCGGAGTCGGTCCCGGTGCCCGGTTTCGGACTTGATGATGAGAGCTGCACGACCCTATTGTGACTTTGTGTCGCTTCGAAACAAAATCCGTGCCTCTGCCCCTACCGACCGGAACACCCACCAGTCTCGCAGCACACCCCCGGGGACCGACAGCCCCTGGAGCCCGGCGCGCCTCGCGCTGACCGCGTTCTTCGCCGTCGACGGCTTCCTCTTCGCGACCTGGGTGGTCCGGATCCCGGACGTCCGCAGCCAGGTCAACGCCTCGCACAGCGCCCTCGGACTCGCCCTGCTCTGCCTGTCGATCGGCGCCGTCCTGACCATGCCGCTGGTCGGCCGGCTCTGCCTGCGGTACGGCTCGCGGCCGGTCACCGTCGGGTCGCTCGCCCTGCTCAGCCTTGCCGTGCCGCTGCCCGCACACACGCATTCGGTGGCCGCGCTCGGCGGCGTGCTGCTGCTGTTCGGCGCCGGGTACGGCGGTGCGAACGTCGCCATGAACAGCGCCGCCGTCGACCTGGTCGCGCAGCTCCGGCGGCCCGTCATGCCCAGCTTCCACGCCGGGTACAGCCTCGGCGGACTGGTCGGCGCGGGCGTCGGCGGACTCCTCGCCGGCACCCTGAGCGCCTCCTGGACGCTCGCCCTCGGTGGGCTGCTCGGCCTCGCGATCACCGGGGCGGCGGGCGTCGTCCTGCTGCGCAGCCCGGAGGCTCCGCAGGTCTCGGGTGGGAGTAGCGGGAGTGGGAGCGGTGCGAACGAGACCGGTGGCGCCGCCCCGCGCGCCGGGCTGATCGTCGTACTGCTCGGCCTCACCGCCCTGTGCACCGCGTACGGGGAGGGTGCGATCGCGGACTGGACGACGCTCCACCTCACCGACGACGTGCACGCGAGCGCCGGGACGGCCGCGGCGGGCTACGCGGCGTACGCGTTCGCGATGACCAGCGGGCGGGTCGGCGGCACGTGGCTGTCCATCAGGCTCGGGCAGACCCGGCTGATGCTCCTGGGCGGACTCACCGCGGCGGCCGGGATGCTGGTCGCCGCGCTCGCGCCGTCGGTGCCCGTGGCCATCGGCGGGTTCGTCCTGGTCGGCCTCGGCCTGGCCAACCTGTTCCCGCTCGCCATCGCCCGTGCGGGTACGGCCGGCGGTCCGCAGGGCGTCGCGCTCGCGTCGACGCTCGGGTACGGCGGGATGCTCATCGGACCGGTGGTCATCGGCTTCCTCGCCGACGCGGCCAGCCTTCCGCTCGCGCTCACCACCGTCGCGGTCGCGGCGGCGGCAGGGGCGCTCCTGCCGCTGACGGTGCGGCGGCGCTGACGGGCGCGGACAACCGGCGCCGGACAGATGACAGATGACAGATGACAGATTTCAACATCTGTTATCTGTCAGCTGTTATCTGTCCGCCGTCACCCCGTCCACCCCCGCAGTGGCATGATGCCGCCCATGACGACCACCGGGCGGATCCAGACACTCCGGGCGAGCGAGCGCCCGGCCACGGCATGGCTCAACGGGGGCGGGGTGACCCGCGAGGTCGCCGGCTTCCCCGCCGGGGCCGGGCTGGACGGCTTCGAATGGCGGGTCAGCCTCGCGGACGTCGCCACCGCCGGTCCGTTCTCCCCGTTCCCCGGCATCGACCGGGTGATCACCCTGGTCGAGGGTCCCGGCATGGTGCTCACGGTCGACGGCGCCGAGCACCGGATCGACACGCCCTACCGGCCGTTCGCCTTCCTCGGCGACGCCACCACGGACTGCCACCTGCTCGCCGGCCCGGTCGTCGACTTCAACGTGATGACCCGTCGCGGGAAGGTCACCGCCGAGGTCACCATCGTCACCTCGGCGCCCACGTCCGCCGACGTCCCGCCGGGCGGCTCCGTCCTCGCGGTCTGCCTCGCCGGCTCCGCGACCATCGACGTCCCAAGCGACACCTCAGGCGACACCTCAGGCGACACCTCAGGTGACGCCTCAGGCGACACCGCAGGCACCGCCGCCGTCACCAACCTCGCCCGCTACGACGCCGCCCTGCTCGCCCGCCCCGGCCCGTTCCGGCTCCAGCCCGACGGCATCACCGCCGTCATTACCTTCCGCCCCACTGCCTGACGCGCAGCCCCTGCCCTCACGAACCCGCCGTCAGGCAGACTCGCCCGGCAAGCGCAGGTCCCACCCCACCAGGGCCCGCAGCTGTTCCGCCGTCACACCGTCCGGCACGGGCTGCGGCGGCTCGTGCCGCAGCGGCGGCTGCCAGCCGTCCTCGGCCGTCCAGCGCCGCACGACCTTGGCCGGCGCCCCCGCGACGACGCTGTGGTCGGGCACCTCGCCGCGCACCACGGCGCCCGCCGCCACCACCACGTTGCGGCCGATCCGGGCGCCCGGCAGGATCACCGCGCCGGTGCCGATCCAGCTGCCCGAGCCGATCTCGACGGGCTCGTTGCGCGGCCACTGCTTGCCGATCGGCAGGTCGGTGGAGCGGTACTCGTGCGCCTGGTCGGAGATGTAGACGCCGGGCCCGGTCCACACGTCGTCGCCGAGGACGATCGACTGGTGCCCGACGATGTGGCTGTCGCGGCCTATCACGCAGCCGCCGCCGATCCGCACGATCGCTTCGGGCCCGAGGTCGAGGCCGGGCAGGAAGCCCGCGCTGATGGTGACCCGTTCGCCGATGATCGAGAACGGTCCGATCGTGATCCACTGCTCGTTGAACACCGCCCCGAGCGGGAACGCGAGCGTCGTCCCGTCCCCCAACTCGCCGAAGCGGTACGGTCCCGGGCTCTGGTTGCTGACCGCGCCGGTCCGCTGCACCCAGCGCCAGCCCCGGTGGACGAGGCGTCCGGCGGCACGCCGGCCACCGGCCCGGACGGCGGAGAGGAGGGAACGGGTTTTCGGCATGCGCTCACGTTACCGGCCCGTAGGGTCCGTCCGGCGGCCGGGCGGCCAACATCACACCGGCCCCGCGCACCGCACCCGCCCCACCCACCGACGCACCCGCCGACCCGCACACCGCATCGCCCGCCGCCCCACCCACCGCCCCGGCTTCCAACCCCCGTGGCCACTACCGTCCCGCCGCATTCGACGATCACCGGGACCGAGGTCCGCCGGCCGTGGAACACTCCCGATCATGGAGATCTCCGAGCACATCGACGCACTGCGCCGCGAAGGCACCCTGCTGGCCGACGCCGCCGCCCGCGCCGGCCTCACCGCACCCGTCCCGACCTGCCCGGACTGGCAGGTCGCCGACCTCCTGCGGCACGTCGGCGTGGTCCACCGCTGGGCCACAGCCCACCCCGCCCACGGCCTGCGGGAGCCGCTCAACCTCGACGGCGAGAACGAGCTGGTCGGCCCGATGCCCTCCGACGCGGCGCTGCTCGACTGGTACCGCGAGGGCCACGCCGCCCTGGTGGACACGCTGGTGGCCGCGCCCGCCGACGTCGACTGCTGGTTCTTCCTCCCCGCGCCCAGCCCGCTGGCGTTCTGGGCCCGCCGCCAGGCGCACGAGACGGCCATCCACCGCCTCGACGCCGACGCGGCGGCCGGCGCCGAGGGCCCGCGGACGGACACCGCGCTCGCCCTGGACGGCGTCGACGAACTGCTGCGCGGCTTCCTCGTCCGCCCGCGCTCGACGCTCCGCAGCGAGAAGCCCCGCACCGTCCTGATCCGGGCCACCGACGGCCACAGCACCGGCCCCGGCACCAGCACCGGCCCCAGCGCCTGGCAGGTGACGATCAGCGAGGAGCCGGTGGTGACGACCGCCCTGGCGAACGAAGCGGACGGAGCGAACGGAGCGGACGAGAAGGACCTCCCCGCCGACCTCACCATCGCCGGCCCGGCCCACGAGTTGTACCCGCTGCTGTGGAACCGCGTCCCGGCCGAGCGCGCCGGAGCCACCACCTACACCGGTGACGAGGACCTGCTCCGCCTCTGGCGCGAGACGGCCGTCATCGGCTGAGAAACCGGCCGAGCACCGGCAGAGCGCCGGTAGAGCGCCCCGGAGGACCGGAGTAACGGCCCGCCGCGTCAGCGCACCCAGCGCGCGGGCCGCTTCTCCAGGAACGCCCGCATCCCCTCCTGCGCCTCCGCCGACCCGAACAGCCGCGCCGACAGCTCCACCAGCTCGTCCGCGTCGCGCTCGAAGGAGCGCACGACCTCCGCGTTCGCCAGCCGCTTCGACTCCGCGAGCCCCTGCGGCGAGCCCTGGCGCAGCGCGTCCAGCAGTTCCTTCAGCGCGGTGCCGGTGTCCTCGGCGGACGCGGTGGCGCGGGTGATCAGCCCGATCCGGGCGGCCTCGGCGGCGTCGAAGACCTCGCCGGTCAGGTAGTAGCGGGAGGCGGCGCGCGGGTCGAGCTTGGGGCGCAGCGGCAGGGAGATGACGGCGGGCGCGAGGCCGAGCCGGACCTCGGTGAACGCGAAGGTGGCGGCCGGTCCGGCGATGGCGAGGTCGGCGGCGCCGACGAGGCCGAGGCCGCCGGCCCGCACGTGCCCGTCGATGACGGCGATCACCGGCTTCGCGCAGTCCACGATCGCCCGCTGGAGCTCGACCAGGCCGCGCGGGCCGACCGTCGGGTCCGCGCCGGTGGCCTCGGAGAGGTCCGCGCCCGCGCAGAACACCTTGCCGGTGTGCCCGAGGACGACCGCCCGGACGTCCGGGTCGGCCGCGGCGAGCGCCAGGCCGGCGTGCAGCTCGGCCATCAGGCGGGTGGAGAGCGCGTTGCGGTTGTGCGGCGAGTCGAGGGTGAGGGTGGTGACGGCGTCGGCGGTGGTGACGTGGACGAACGGCGCTTCGCTGGTCATCGGCGGGGGCCTGCTTTCCGGCTGAGGGTGGGTCGGACCGCGGGCGCCGTCCGGGGTGCCCGGACGGCGCCCGCACGACTCTGGCACGCGCACCCGCCCCTCGGCCAGAGCCACCGGGGGCTGAATGGACGGAAAACCGGTGGTGGGCACCACACCGTCAACGGCACGATCGGCGCCATGAGGATCACGCCCGCCACGACCACCCCCGCTCACACCCCTGCACACACCCCTGCACACACCCCCACGCACACCTCCGCGCACACCACCACGAACACCTCCGGCGCCACCGACACCGTCCTGCTGCTCGCACCGCGGATCAACGAGACCGGCCTCCAGCTGCGCACCGCCGCCGGCCGCCGCGGTCTGCGCGCGTTCACGGCGACGTCGTGGCAGGCGCCCGAGGAACTGCTCGGATCGGCGGCGCACGTGCACGTGTACGGCGGTCCGCTGTTCGGTGACGCGGTCGGACAGGCGCTCGGGCTCGCGCTCCTGGAGCCGGCCGCCACCTGGCTCGCCGAGCTGCCGCGCGAGCTGACCGGCCGCCGGGTGTCCTGCACCACGCTGGCCGAGGCGCGACGGCTGCGCGGTCCCGCGTTCGTCAAGCCGCCGGCGGACAAGGTGTTCGCCGCCCGCGTCTACGACGACGGCTGCGCGCTGCCCGGTCCCGACGTGCTGGACGGGGACACGCCGGTGCAGGTGAGCGAGGTGGTGCGGTTCCGGCGCGAGTACCGGCTCTTCGTACTCGACGGCACCGTCCGCGCCGCCTCCCGGTACGCGGTGGACGGGGAGTTGAGCGTCGCACCGCTCGGTGCGGACGCCGCCGAGGTCCTCGCGTTCGCCGCCGACGTCCTCGCCGCCGACGGACCCGCCCTGCCCAGTGCCGCCGTGGTGGACGTCGGCCCGACGGACGGCGGTTGGGCCGTGGTCGAGGCCAACGCGGCCTGGGCCAGCGGGGGTTACGCCGCCGACCCGGACGGCGTCCTGGACGTCGTGCTGCGGGCCGCCGGGCCGCTCACCCAACTCCCCTCCACCGACCGCCCTTTCCTGCGCGACCTGCCCGAGATCGTCCGCTGACCCCGGGCGGGCCGCCGCCCGCCTCGCCTCGGCGTACCCGCGCGTACATCACCGGCGTACGGCGAAACGGGAATGCGCCGCCGTCCCGCCATGCGCCACGATGGCCCGCATGACCAGCAACCAGCACCTCACCCACATCACCGAACCGCCCGGCGTCGCCCCCGGCACCGGCTACACCCAGGTCGTCACCGGCACCGGCCGACTGGTCCAGGTCTCCGGCCAGGTGGCTTTCGACGAGCACCGCAACCTGATCGGCGTGGGCGACCCGAAGGCGCAGGCGCGCCAGGTGTTCGAGAACCTGCGCCACTGCCTGGCCGCGGCCGGTGCCGGCTTCGAGGACGTCGTGAAGTTCACGATCTTCGTCACCGACATCGCCTACCTGCCCGCCATCCGCGAGGCCCGCGACGAGCACGTGAACACCGCCAATCCGCCGGCCAGCTCCGCGGTGCAGGTCGCGGCGCTGTTCCTGCCCGAGGTGCTGATCGAGATCGAGGCACTCGCACTCGTCCAGGAATAGCCACCACGCCCCCAGGGCCCGCCGCCCGACCTACCGAACGGTGGGCCGAACGGCGGGCCCCACGGCACCCCCCACCCCGCCGGCACCCTCCGAGGACGGTCCAGCCTCCCCCCAACCCTCCAGTGGTTCAGACCTGTTGACGCATTGGTCCAGTCCTCCTACAGTGCCCATGCCCCCGCCTCCCCACGGCGCGGGCACCGATCGCACCCGGATCACCAGCACCGGTTCTACCTCACCCTGTCCAACCCCCACACACAGGGAGAACCATGTCCGCTCGATCCCGGGCGGGGCGCCCGCGCGTGCGCAGCAGGCTGCTCGCGCTGCTCTCCGTCCTCCTGCTCCCCCTCGCCGCGCTCACCGCGCTGGCCACCCCGGCCCAGGCCGCCGGCAAGCTGACCGCCACGTTCGTCACGGCCGACAACGGCTCGTGGTGGCAGGGCACGTACATCGTCCACAACGACAACCCGGCGGCCGTCACCGGCTGGACGCTGGAGTTCGACCTCCCGGCCGGGGTCACCATCGGCAACAGCTACAACGGCACGGCCACCGTCAGCGGCCGGCACGTCACCGCCACCAACGCGTTCTACAACGCCACCGTCCCCGCGCACGGCACCACCGAGCCGTACAGCTTCTGGTTCGTCGGCACCGGTCCCATCGGCGCGCCGCTCAACTGCCGTGTCAACGGCGACAAGTGCGACGGCACCGCCGACGTCCCGCCGTCCGCGCCCGGTACGCCGTCCGTCGTCGAGTCGACGGCCCACACGCTCACGCTCGGCTGGCCGGCCGCGACCGCCGGGGACTTCCCCGTCGCCGGGTACGACGTCCTGAACGGCGCCACCGTCGTCGGCTCCAGCGCCACCACCGGCGCCGTGGTCACCGGCCTCATCCCGGCCACCACGTACACGCTCACGGTCCGCGCCAAGGACACCCGTGGCAACGCGAGCGGACCCAGCGCGCCCGTCACCGCCGCCACCTTCGACCCCGCGACCGACCCGAACCCGCCCACCGCGCCGGCCAACCTCCGTGCCACGGCGGTGAGTTCGACCGACGTCACGCTCGCCTGGAACGCCGCGACCGACAGCGTCCGGGTCGCCGCGTACGACGTCTACCAGGGCGGCACGCTCGTGGCGACGGTCGGCGGCAGCACGCTCACCGCCACCGTCGGCGGCCTCTCCCCGTCCACCGCCTACACGTTCACCGTCAAGGCCCGCAATCCCGCCGACGTCTCCTCCCCCGCCTCCGCGCCGCTCGGCGTCACCACCTCCGACCTGGTCGGCGCCGGAAAGTACGCCCGCGTCGGCTACTTCGTGCAGTGGGGCATTTACGGCCGCCAGTACTTCGTCAAGAACCTCGACACCTCGGGCAGCGCCGCCAAGCTCGACGTCGTCAACTACGCCTTCGAGAACATCGATCCGACCAACCTGACCTGCCTCGCCGGCGTCACCAAGGGCACCACCGCCAACCCCCAGGACCCCGACCAGGGAACGGGCGCGGGCGACGCCGACGCGGACTACGCCCGCCCGATGAGCGCCGCCCAGTCGGTGGACGGCGTCGCCGACGACGGCTGGGGCAAACTCCGCGGCAACTTCAACCAGTTGAAGAAGCTCAAGGCCAAGTACCCGAACCTGAAGGTGGTCGTCTCGCTCGGCGGCTGGACGTACTCCAAGTTCTTCTCGGACGTCGCCGCGACCGACGCCTCCCGGCGGAAGTTCGTCCAGTCCTGCGTCGACGTGTGGATCAAGGGCAACCTGCCCGCCTACAACGGCGCGGGCGGCCCCGGCACGGCGGCCGGGATCTTCGACGGCATCGACCTCGACTGGGAGTGGCCCGGCTCCGGCGACGGCCACGCGGGCAACCACTGGAGCGCCGGCGACAAGGCCAACCTGACCGCGCTGCTGGCCGAATTCCGCAGGCAGCTCGACGCGTTGGGCGGCCCGCACAAGCTGCTCACCGCCTTCACCCCGGCCGACCCGGCGAAGATCGGCGCGGGCTGGGACCTCACGAAGATCTTCGCTTCCCTCGACATCGCCAACGTCCAGGGCTACGACTTCCACGGCTCCGGCAGCGACAACTCGTGGGAGCCCAACCGCACCGGCCACCAGGCCAACCTCAACGCCGACCCCAAGGACCCGTACCCGTTCCACTTCAGCGTGGACGCGGCCGTCCAGGCCTACCTCGGCGCCGGCGTCAACCCGCGCAAGCTCACCATCGGCTTCCCGTTCTACGGCCGCGGCTGGCAGGGCGTGGCCGACGGCGGCGCGTCCGGCACCTGGCAGTCCGCGACCGGGGCGGCGCCGGGCCAGTTCGCCGAGGAGGCCGGCACCCGCGGCTACGACAACCTCGTCACCAGCGTCTCCGGCCTGACCGTCCACCACGACCCGCAGGCCGTCGCGACCTACGGCTATACCGGCGCCGGCGGCCAGTGGTGGACGTTCGACGACCCCTGGTCGATCGCCCAGAAGACGGCCTACCTCAAGTCCAGGAACCTCCTGGGCGGCATGATCTGGGAGCTGTCCGGCGACACCCCGAGCGGCACCCTGATGTCCGCGATCGACACCGGCCTCCAGTAACCGGACCGCCACGCTGCCGGGGCCGCGAGGGAAAATCCCTCACGCCCCCGGCAGTTCCATACCCCCTGCGAGTCAACGTAATTGACTGACCATCAGGCCAAGAGAGCCCTGCCGGACTACCGCGAAGCCAGCGCCGACAGCCTGCGCGCCGCGCGGTACTGGCGCAGCACCTGGGCGAAGGTCGTGTGCCCCTGGGTCGTGCGGGCGAACGCACGCCAGGCGGCCGGCACGAGGCAGACCGCGGCGTGGAACAGGTACGGGCGGCGCTCGAAGGCCGCCAGCAGCTGCTTGCCCGCCCGCATCTCCACGCCGAGGCCCGCCTTGATGGCGAACGCGTAGTTGAGCGCCTCGCGCCGCACCCCGGCCGCGGTGCCCGCCTCGGCGACCTTCACCGCCCACTCGCCGGCCAGCCGGCCCGAGCGCAGCGCGTACGAGATGCCCTCGCGGGTCCACGGCTCCAGCAGGCCGGCCGCGTCGCCGGCGACCAGCACCCGGCCGCGCGAGAGCGGCGAGTCCTCGGCGCGGCAGCGGGTCAGGTGTCCGGACTCGACGCTCGGGGTGAAGCCGGACAGGCCCAGGCGCCGGACGTAGTCGGCGAGGTACTGCTTCGTGCCCTCCCCGTCGCCGCGCGCCGAGATGACGCCGACGGTCAGGCTGCTCGACTCGGTCTTCGGGAAGACCCAGCCGTAACTGCCGGGCAGCGGGCCCCAGTCGAGGTGGATCCGGCCCGCCCAGTCGGCGGCGACCTGCGGCGGCACCGGGATCTCCGCCTCCAGGCCCAGGTCGATCTGGTCGAAGGTGACGCCGACGTGCCGCCCGATCCGGCTCGCGCTGCCGTCCGCGCCGACCACCGCGCGCGCCTCGAAGCTGCGCCCGTCCGCGGCCGTCACCAGCGCCGTCCGGTGCTCCCCGCCGCGCTGCTCGACGCCGGTGACGGTCACTCCGGTGACCAGCACGGCGCCCGCCTGCTTGGCCGCCTGCACCAGGCGCAGGTCGAACTCGTCCCGGTTGACCAGGCCGAACAGCATCCGCTTCGAGCGCTGCGTCCGGGTGTAGCGCCCCTGGTAGGCGAAGGTGACGGCGTGCACGCGGTCCTGCAGCGGCAGCCGGAAGTCCGGCGGCAGGCTGTCCCTGGACGGGCCGATGATCCCGCCGCCGCAGGTCTTGTAGCGGGGGTGCTCGGCCTTGTCGAGCAGCAGCACCCGGCGGCCCTGGACGGCGGCGGCGTGCGCGGCCGAGGCCCCGGCCGGCCCGGCGCCGACC
>NZ_JBFBDY010000110.1:0-17644 GCF_040683475.1 Kitasatospora sp. NPDC093558
GGTGGGGGACGGCGAGCGCCGGGGTTGGGGGGGGCTCCGTCCGCCGGGGCGCGGCCTCGGGCCGGGGCGCGGGCGGGGCTCCCTGGGCGGCTGGGGGGCGGTCGCTTGCAGCCGGAGCCGGCTTCGCGGCGGGCTGCCCGGCCGGCTTGGGGCGGGATTCCGGTCGCGCGAGCGCAGCCCCCAGCACGCCCGGGGGAAACGCGTGCACGCCACCTGCGCGCTCCGGCCGGACTTCGTCGGGCTTGGGCTTCAGGGGCTGCGCCGGACGCTCCGCCGGCCCGTGCCCGGCTTCCGCGGGCGACGGCCGGGGCTCGTCCGGCTCGGCCTTCGGAGGCTGCTTCCCGGCCGCCTCGACCTTGGCCTTCGAAGGCTGCTTCCCGGGCTCGTCGACCTCGGCCTTCGAAGGCTGCTTCCCGGCCTCGCCCCCCGCCTTCGCCAGCAGGGCGCGTGCGGCCGAGGCCACCAGCGGGATGTCGGCGTCCGCGACCTCCTGCAACGTCCGCCGGGCCGCCAGTTCGCGCGCCGGGTCGGGCCCGGTGAGCCACTCCCCCAGCGCGGTCACCGCGCCGAGGCGGATGGCCGGGTGCGGGCTGTCCAGGCCGCTGCGCAGGGCTTCCGGCAGCGGCGCCGCGGCGATGGCCACGCCGGCCGGGCTGCGGGCGAGCAGGATCTTCCCTTCCGCGCCGTAGAGCCAGCGTTGCGGGGTCTGCTGGCTGCCGCCGGACCGGATCCGGTCGAAGGCGAACGCGTAGGCGTCGTCGACCGAGACGTAGCCGTCGTGGTCCTGGTCGGCCGCGCCGGTGCGGATGCCGTCGACGATCGCGGTCGTGAACACCGAGCCGGGCGGCTCCGTCCCGGAGAGCGGTTCGCCCTCCCAGGAGTACTCGCTGCCGCGCGAGGCGGTCAGCACCACCCGCCCGCGGCCCTGGCCGCGCATGCGTTCGCCCAGTGCCAGGTCCTCGTCGCCCTTGAGCCCGTGCGAGAACGCGCCGCTGAAGCAGCAGTCGAGGATGACCACCAGGCGCCTCGCCCGGCAGTCCTCCATCAGGTCGAGCAGCCACTGCGACTCGACGCCGGTCGCGGCGAGCCTGGTCTTCACGGTGTCGGTGGCGGCGAAGTACAGCTTGCGGCGGACGTCCACGAGCCCGTGGCAGGAGAGGTAGACGAGCAGGAGGTCCTCCGGGTCGCGGCCGGTGAGGAACTCCTCCGCGGCGAGCCGGATCTCCTGCGCCGTCCGGTCGACCACCCTGGTCACCGCGAAGCCGCCGATCCGCGGGTCGGCGAGCACCTCGCTCAGCTGGTCGGCGTCGCGGGCCGGGGCACGGAGCTGGCGCAGCGCAGGGTCGGTGTACCTGGCAGTGGCCACCACCAGGGCGAAGCGGAGTTCGTCGGGCAGTTCAGGAGACGGCCGCGTGACGTGCGAGCCAGTCATCGATCATCGTTTCCTGCTGCTTGGCGGTCACCCCGGTGACCTTCAGCGTGTCGCCGCCGAGGCTCAGCTCGACGACGTGGCCGGTCCGTCCGACCCAGTTCCGGACGGAGGTGACGACCGCCCGCAGCATCTCGATGTCCACGAAGTGCACGAGCAGTGCGCCGGCCAGGCTGCCGAGGCCCTTGGCGTCCTCGGGCGCGGTCTCCTCCTCGACGGGTTCGGCGTCGGTGAGGTCGAGGTCGTCGAGCAGTTCGGTGCGGAGCCGGGCGGCGAGCTCGGTGAGTTCGTCCGGATCGAGCCCGGCGTCGGGCCCGACCTGGAGCAGGAGCCCGGTGGGCCCGTCGAAGGTCGCCATGGCGCACGCTCCTTCCCCGAGGACCTGCGGCCGGTTCTCTCCCCACCATCATCTTCCGTAACCGGCCCACCGGCATCGTTTCGGCACGATCGATTCACAGGGTGATCGAGGCTCAAGGCGACGGACACTCAGCGCGATCGGCACTCGGCCGAAATACGGGCTTCGCGGCGTCGGCGCTCGCCCGTCGGGCACTCAGCGCGACCGCCGCTCCGGGCGCCGAATGCCCAGCGTGACCGGTACTCCCCGTCAACGCGTCGCCGCCCCTGAGAACAGCACCCGCAGGGGGTCAGCCGGGCGGTGGGTGTCGTCGTTCATGCGCACACCCTGCGGCGGCCGACACACCGTCACCAGGCGCGCGTCAAGCTGAGTCCCGCAGGACCACCCCTGCGAGCGGGAATCGACGGCGGCGCGAGGCGGTTGGGCCCTTTCGAGCATGCGGAAACTCTTGCGAAGGGGTACCACCATGAAGATCGGCATCATCGGCGCGGGGAACATCGGCGGCAACCTGACGAGGCGGCTCACCGCCCTCGGTCACGACGTCTCCGTCGCCAACTCGCGCGGGCCGGAGTCGCTGGCCGAGCTCGTCGCGGAGACGGGGGCCCGGGCGGTGCCGGCCGCCGAGGCCGCGCACGGCGCGGAGGTCGTCGTGGTCACGGTGCCGCTGAAGAACGTGCCGGACCTGCCCGGCGGCCTGTTCGCCGGGGCCGCCGAGGGTTTCGCCGTGATCGACACCGGCAACTACTACCCGAAGGAGCGCGACGGCCTGATCGCCGAGATCGAGGGCGGCCTGACCGAGAGCCGCTGGACGGAGCGGCACCTCGGCCACCCGGTCGTCAAGGCCTTCAACGGCACCTACGCCCGGGACATCGTCGAGCAGCCCCGCCCCCAGGGGGACCCTGACCGGCTCGCCGTGCCGGTCTCCTCCGACGACGAGGCCGCCAAGCGCAAGGTCCGGGCGCTCATCGACGAGATCGGCTTCGACACGGTGGACGCCGGCGGCATCGACGAGTCCTGGCGCCAGCAGCCCGGCACCCCGGTCTACGGCCTGCGCGCGGGCGTGACGGCCGTGACGCAGGCGCTCGCGGAGGCCTCGCCGGAGCGTCCGGAGGCGCACAAGGCCTGAGGCGTACGGCGGCCGACGTACGGCAGCCGGCTTACGGCGAACGGCGGGGCGCTCCGGGCGAGGCGCCCCGCCGGGGTCGGGCAGTGGGATCGGACGGTGGGATCGGACCGTGGGATCGGACGGTGGGGTCGGGAGGTGGGGTCGAACGGTGCAGTCAGGCGATACGGCGGGCGCCCTCGGCCGGGGTCGCGGTCAGGGTGCGCGGGGCGGTGAAGCCCTTGGCCAGGAAGGCGGTGGTGACCTCGGCCGCGACGGCCCCGGCCGCGTCCTCGTCCACCAGGGCGATGACGGAGCCGCCGAAGCCACCGCCCGTCATCCGGGCTCCGTGCGCCCCGGCCGCGACGGCCGTGTCGACGGCGAGGTCGGTCTCGGCGCACGAGACCCGGTAGTCGTCGCGCAGCGAGGCGTGCCCGGCGGTGAGCACCGGCCCGAGCGCCGCGAGCGCGCCCGACTCCAGGTGCGCGACGGCCTCGGCCACGCGCTCGTTCTCGGTGACCACGTGCCGTACCAGCGGCCGCAGTTCCTCCGGGAGCCGGGGCAGCGCGGTCGGCAGGTCGGCCGGTCCGAGCTCGCGCAGGGCGGGCAGGCCGAGCAGGTGCGCCGCGCGCTCGCACCCGGCCCGCAGGCCGGCGTACGCGCCGTCGCCCAGGTCGTGCTTGACCCGGGTGTCGAGGACGAGCAGCGCGAGGCCGGCGCCGGCCAGGTCCACCGGCACCTGACGCATCGCCAGGTCCCGGCTGTCCAGGTGCAGGGCCGCGCCCGCGCGGCAGCACATCGACGCCATCTGGTCCATGATCCCGCACGGCACCCCGACGTACGCGTTCTCCGCCCGCTGCGCGATCAGCGCGAGCTCGGGCGCCGAAAGGCCGAGCCCGTACAGGTCGTTGTAGGCGAGCGCCACCGAGCATTCGAGGGCCGCCGAGGACGACAGCCCGGCGCCCGACGGCACGTCGCTGTCCAGGGCGAGCTCCGCCCCGCCGACGTCGTGCCCGGCCTCGCGCAGCGCCCACACGACGGCCGCCGGGTAGCCGGCCCACCCGGTGACGCTCCCCGGGGCGAGGTCCGCGACGACCGCCTCGGCGCTGCCGCCCTTGGTGGAGTGCAGCCGGAGCAGCCCGTCGTCCCGCCGCCGGGCCTGGGCGCGGACGGTCTGCGGCAGGGCGATCGGCAGGACGAACCCGAGGTTGTAGTCGGTGTGTTCGCCGATCAGGTTGACCCGCCCGGGCGCGGCCCACTCCCCCTCCGGCGCCCGTCCGTACAGCTGGGTGAAGGACGGCTGGGTGGCGGACGGCTGGGTGGCGGTGTTCATCGGGCGACCTCCCGCAGGCGCTGGGCCGCGTGTTCGGGGCTGACGTCGTTGACGAAGGCGTCCATGCCGGATTCGACGCCGGCCAGGTACTTGAGCTTGTCGGCGGTGCGCCGG
This sequence comes from Kitasatospora sp. NPDC093558, assembly GCF_040683475.1. Taxonomy (NCBI): domain Bacteria; kingdom Bacillati; phylum Actinomycetota; class Actinomycetes; order Kitasatosporales; family Streptomycetaceae; genus Kitasatospora; species Kitasatospora sp. NPDC093558. Next base: position 4,334 of record NZ_JBFBDY010000110.1, read on the forward strand.
ATGGTGAACAGCTCCAGGTGCAGGGCGAGTTCGTCCCGGTGGGCGGCCGGGGCCTGGTGCCAGGCGGAGATGTACGGGGTGCGGCCGGTGCCGAAGAGGCGGTCGAAGCGGCGCAGCAGGTCGAGGTAGAGGCCGGGGAATTCGGCGCGTTCGGCGTCGTCGAGGGCGGTGAGGTCGGGGACGCGGCGGTGCGGGTAGAGGTGGACCTCGTAGGGCCAGCGGGCGGCGAAGGGGACGAAGGCCGTCCAGTGCTCGCCGGCGAGCACCACCCTTTCGCCGTCGGCGCGTTCGGCGGCGAGGAGGTCGTCGAAGAGGTTGCGGCCGGTGGCCGTGCGGTGCGCGGAGGCGCGGGCGGCCATGCGGGTGGTGCGCGGGGTGGTGAACGGGAACGCGTAGATCTGGCCGTGCGGGTGGGCGAGGGTGACGCCGATCTCGGCGCCGCGGTTCTCGAAGCAGTAGACCTGCTCGACGCCGGGCAGGGCGGAGAGCGCGGCCGTCCGGTCGGTCCACGCGTCGAGGACCAGCCGCGCACGGGACTCGGACAGGTCGGCGAACGACGTGTCGTGGTCGGCGGTGAAGCACACCACCTCGCAGCGCCCCGCGCCGGGCCCGGCCGTCCGCAGTCCGCCGGTGAGCTCGCCCGGGAGGCCGGCCAGCGAGGGGAAGCGGTTCTCGAAGACGGCCACCTGGTAGTCGTCCGCCGGGATCTCGCTCAGCCGCCCGTCCCGGGACGGGCACAGCGGGCACTCCTCGGCGGGCGGTTGGTAGGTGCGGGCCTGCCGGTGCGCGGCGACGGTGACCCAGTCCCCGGTGACCGGGTCCCGGCGCACCTGGGAGGCGGGCGGCCGGGGGTCCAGCGGGCGCCGGTCGACGGCGTTCCGGGGCACGGCCGCGCCGCTGTCGTAGTAGATGAGCTCCCGCCCGTCCGCGAGCGTGGTCGCGGTCCTGGCGGTGGGCTCGGTGACGGTCCCGGCCATGGCTCGGTTCTTTCTCCTCGATCCGACATGAATCAACAATCTCGAACACTATCCAACAGACCCGGCGCCCCGGAAGCAACCGGCACCTGCCATGATGGCCATGATGGCGATGAGCGTGGCCGCCCCGGCCGCGCCGACCCGCGCCACACCGACCCGAGGAGGCCCCCCGATGGCCGACAGCGCCCAACCGCTCGCCGGGCAGCGACGCGCGCTGATCCTGGAACAGGTGCGCGCGCGGGGCGGGGTCCGGGTGACCGAACTCGTCCGCGACCTCGGGGTCTCCGACATGACCGTCCGCCGCGACCTCGACGCCCTGGCCCGGCGCGGACTGGTGGAGAAGGTCCACGGCGGCGCGGTGCGGGTCGAGGCGCCGCTCAGCGGCGAGCCCGGCTTCGAGACCAAGGCCGGCTGGGAACTGCCCGCGAAGGAGGCGATCGCCCGCGCCGCCGCCGCACTCGTGCCGCCCGGCTCGGCGGTCGGCCTCGCAGCCGGCACGACGACCTTCGCGGTGGCCCGGCACCTGCGCTCCGTCGAGGGCCTGACCGTGGTCACCAACTCGCTGCGGATCGCCGAGGTGCTGGAACAGCCCGACGACGACGGCAGCCCCGCGACGGCGACGGTGATCCGCACCGGCGGCGTCCGCACCCCCTCGGACGCGCTCGTCGGCCCGGTGGCGGACCAGGCGATCCGCTCGCTGCACGTCAACGTGCTGATCATGGGCTGCCACGGCCTCTCCGCCGACACCGGGCTGACCTCCCCCAACCTGGCCGAGGCGGAGACCAACCGGGCCTTCCTGCAGTCCGCGCGCCGGGTCATCGTGGTCGCCGACCACACGAAGTGGAACGCCGTGGGCCTGGCCTCGTTCGCGGCCCTGGACAAGCTCGACGTCCTGGTGACCGACGACGCCCTGCCGGCGGAGGAGCGGACGGCCGCCGCCCGGCTGGTCGGCGAGCTGATCATCGCGTCGTCGGGGGACTGACAGCCCTACGGCCTGTCTTCACCCACCCGAACTCGCCCGCACCACCAGCTCGGTGGCCAGCTCCAGCCCCGCGCCGGGCGCCCGCTCCCCACGCACCTGGCCGAGCAGGCGCTCGACCAGCGCGGCGGCGATCGCCCGCAGCGGCAGCCGGACCGACGTCAGCGCGGGGTGCAGGTGGCGGCAGAGCGGCGTGTCGTGGAAGCCCGTGACCGCCACCTGCCCGCCCTCCGCCGCCTCCGGCCCGACCGCCAACCCCTCGGCGCGGACGGCCTCGTAGACGTCCAGCGCGAGCAGGTCGCTCGCCGCCGCGACGGCCGTCGGCCGGTCCGGGCCGCGCAGCAGCCCGCGCACGGCGGCGACGTCGGGCCCGCCCGCCACCACCGCCGTCAGGCCGAGCCGGCGCGCCTCGGCGAGGAAGCCCGCGCGGCGTTCCGCCATCCACGGCAGGTCCTCCGCGCCGCCGACGTACCCGAGGTGCCGGTGCCCGCGTTCGGCGAGGTGCCGCACGACGGCTGCCATGGCCGGGCCGTTGCCGATGTCCACCCAGTGCTGCGGCTCCCCCGGTCCCGTCCGCCCGAAGGTCGTGAACGGGACGCCGGCGCGGGCGACGTGGCCGATCCGCGGGTCGTCGCGCAGCACGTCCGCGAGCACGAGCCCGTCCACCTGGCGGGCCGCGACCAGCTCGTCGATCGCCGCGAGCGCGTCCCCCGCGCCCGGCGTGTCCCCGGTGCCGGGCCCGTCCTCCGCGCCCAACGCATCGCCCACAGCCCGAACCGCCCCCGTGCCCGGCGTGTCCCCGGTGCCCGGCGCCGGACGGAACAGGAGCACCCGTAGGCCCTGCGCCCCCGCCGCGTCGACCAGGGCCTCCAGGAAGCCGGCCATCAGCGGATTGGGGTCGAACGGGTCGTCCACCGGCGAGAGGTAGCCGATCGTGCGCCGGGCGCCGCTGCGCAGCGAGCGGGCCGACTGGTCGGGCTGGTAGCCGAGTTCGCGGATCGCGGCGGTCACCCGCTCCAGGGTGTCGGGGCGCACCCGGTGCGGGGCGTTGAGCGCGTTGGACACCGTCTGCCGCGACACCCCGGCCGCACGGGCGACCTCCTCGATGGTGGTGGCACCGCGGCGCGGTCGGCGTGCTCCCTCGGGCATGCGCCCCCTCCAGCTTGCTCGTCCGGGTCACCGGCGGCGCGGCGTCGGTGACCCGCCACGCGGCGCCGCAGCAACACCGCCGTCCCGCTGGACAATACGCTCCCGCGCAGCCGGCCCCGAGCGAGCCGGCCACGTTCCCGGCCTCCGTCACTCGCGCCGCAGCGTCAGCAACCCACCCCGCGGCACCCCGACAATGCCGCCCCCGCCGAGCTCCACCCTGCCCCGCCACACCACACGCCCCCGTGCATCCTGCACAACCGCCTCCGCCACCCCACTGCCACCCACCAGCCGCACCTCCGGATCCACATCCGCATTGGCCACCAGCAACGTGCGCCACCGCTCACCCCCGACCGCCACCGGCAGCGCCGCGTACCGGGCGACGACGACGGTGTCCGGGCCGGTGGCCGTGACCAGCGGGTAGCCGAGGTCGGGCCGGGCCGGGCGCAGTTCGCCGAGTTGCAGGGTGTCGGCGTGCGCGCGGAAGACGCCGAGCCAGAACGCGAGGGCCTCGCGCTGATCGGGGCGCTGCGCCGCGAGGTCGACGGACACCTGGGGGACGGCGAAGAGGACGTTGATCAGGTGGCAGGCGATCTGCTCGGGCGGCTCGACCGGGTGCCAGGTCAGCATGTCGGCGTGGACGGGGACGGGCCCGGCGGCGAGCCGCACGTCGATCGTCCGCTGCCGGTTCTCCTGCGGGCTGAGCGGGCAGTCGGTGGCGCGGATCATCGTCACGTACGGCCACAGGGCCGGGCTGACGTAGGGCTGGCGGTGCTCGATCATCGCGTCCGGGCGGGCCGCGGTGATCCGCCGGCGGAGCTCGGCGAGCAGCCGTTCGACGCCCTCGTCCACGGCTGCGCAGTCCGCCTCCGGGCCCGGCGCGGGTGCGTCCGCCCGCGCGAACCAGTCGACGAAGTCGACCTTGAGGCCGTCCATGCCCCACTCCTCGACGGCCCGCGCTAGGCGGCCGGCCAGGAACCCCCGCACCTCCGGGTAGCGCGGGTCGGCGACGACCGCGCCCATGGGCCCGGCGTCGGCGAGCGCGTACCGGCCGATGCGTTCGAACGCGGCGCTGTCCTTGCCGATGAACGGCAGCGCGTACCAGAGCAGGTACCGCACGCCGAGGTCGTGGACGCGCCGCACGTGTGCGGCGGTGTCCGGCAGCGAGACCGGTTCCCAGTCGCCGCAGTGCGCGTAGCCGCGGGTGCGGTCGGCGGTCATCCAGCCGTCGTCGACGATGATCACGTCGAGGCCGAGCTCCTTGCCGAGCGCGGCCTGGGCCTCGACGGCCTTCGGCGAGACATCCTGGTGCATCGCGTACCAGGTGGAATAGGCGGGACGGCGCGCGGCCTCGGGGATGTCCGCCCGGTGCGCGGCGCCCCACCACTCGGTGAGGCCGGCGAGGCAGCGGGCGAAGTGGCGGCGCGAGGTGTCGATACGGACGGTGAGGCGGCCGGGCGCCTGCGCCCAGAAGCGGAACTCGCCGGTCTCCTCGACCACTCCGGCGCCGGCCAGGACGTCCGGCCGCTCGGCGGCGAAGGCGCAGATCGCGACGTCACCGGTGCCGACGAGCGAGGCGATCGGGGCGCCGGCGGCGATCCCGGTGCGGCGCGGGGCGCTCCAGGCGGCGGGCAGCCGGCCGGTGCCGCGCGGTTCGGGGGTCCAGAGGGCGGTGGCGTCCACGCACGGTACCCGCCACTCGATCCGGGCCTCTACGTTGGCCCCGGAGGTCACCTCGGCGGTCACCTCGACCAGCCCGTCGGCCACCGCGCGGGCCGTCCCGGCGCCGTTCACCCGCAGGTCCAGGCCCTCGGCGTAGAGCGGGCGCAGGCCGCCGGCGGCGGGGGCGTGCGGCTCCCAGATGTCGGTCACGGGTGTCAGCCCTTCGTTGCGCCGGCCAGCAGGCCGGAGATGAACTGCCGTTGCAGGACCAGGAAGAGGACCATCATCGGCAGGGTGGACAGCGCGGTGCCGGAGAGGATCGCGCCGTAGTCGGTGGTGCTCTGATTGCCGTGCAGGGTCGCGAGGGCGACCGGCAGGGTGTGCATGGCGGGGCTGCGCAGGGCGACCAGCGGCCACGCGAACTGGTTCCAGGAGCCCAGGAAGAGGAAGATCGCGAGTGCCGCCAGCACCGGCCGCATGACCGGCACCACGACGCTCCACAGCACCCGGAACTCGCCCGCGCCGTCGACCCGTGCGGCGTCCAGGAGTTCGTCCGGCAGGCCGGCGAGGGACTGCCGCATCAGGAAGATCGCGAACGGCACGCACAGGCCGGGCAGGATGATCGCCTGGTAGGTGTCGAGCAGGCCGAAGCTCATCATCATCTTGAACAGCGGTACCAGCATGACCTGTTCGGGCACCACGAGGGTGGAGAGCAGCAGGCCGAACAGCAGACTGCGGCCGCGGAAGCGGAACTTGGCGAAGGCGTAGCCGGCCAGCAGCGCGATCACCAGCGCGCCGGCCGTCTGGACTCCCGCCACCAGAAGGGAGTTTCCGACCACCCGGAGCAGCCCGATCTTCCGCTGGAGGTGGTCGAGGTTGTCGCCGAGGTGGCCGCCGGGCAGCAACTCGGGCGGCCAGTCGAAGACTTCGTCGTCCTTGCGGGTGGTGGCGATCACCAGCCAGTAGAACGGGCCGACGGACAGGCCGGTGAGGCCCGCCAGGAGGAAGGTCAGCGGCCAGCCGCGGAGCCTTTTCGCGCTCATTTCTCCCGCTCCCCCATCAGGCGCATCTGGACCGCGCCGAGCACCGACACGAGCAGCGTCAGCGCGTAGGCGATGGCGGAGGCATAGCCGAAGTCGAAGTACCGGAAGCCGTTCTGGTACAGGTACATGGAGACGGTCAGCGTCGCGTTGTCCGGTCCGCCGCCCGTCAACACGTACGGCTCGTCGAAGAGTTGGAGCGTGCCGATGGTGGACAGCACGACCGTGAACAGCAGCACCGGGCGCAGCGCCGGCACCGTGACGGCCGTGAACCGCCGTACGGGGCCCGCCCCGTCGACCATCGCGGCCTCGTACAGCTCCTTCGGGACGCCCTGCAGGCCGGCCAGGTAGATCACGGCGTTGTAGCCCGTGTAGTGCCACGTGAGCACCAGGACGACGGCCATCCGCGCCCAGAACGGCTCGCCGAACCAGTCGACGGTCGGCAGTCCGACCGCGTCCAGCAGCCAATTGACGGCGCCGTGCTCGGAGTTGAGGAGGAAGGCGAAGATCACGCCGGTGGCGACCAGGCCGGTGACGGCCGGCATGAAGACGCCGAGGCGCCACACCGTCCGCCAGCGCACCAGCGCCGAGTTGATGCCGACGGCCATCAGCAGGGCCAGCCCGAGCATCAGCGGGACCTGCACGACGAGGATCTCGGCGGTGTTGCGCAGAGCCGTCCAGAACAGCGGATCGTCCAGCAGGCGCCGGTAGTTGGCGAGGCCGGCGGAGCGGGCGGCGGTGCCGGAGCCGGTGGTTCCGGAGCCGGCGGTGAAGGACAGGAGCAGCGAGTCGACGACCGGGTACGCCTTGAAAACGCCGAAGGTGATCAGGGCGGGGGCGAGGAGGACGTACGGGACGGCGGCGCGGCGCCGCCGGGCACGCGCGGGGGACGGTCGGACGGTCGTCGTCATGCGGTGCTGCGCCCGGTCTGCTGGGCGAGCTGCTTGGCAGCGTCCTGGAGCACGGCGGCGGGGTCGCCGCCCTTGAGGAACACCTTCGTCTGGGCGTCGCTGGCGAGTTTCAGGGCGCGGGCGTAGTCGCCGGAGTAGTTGGTCGGGTCGCCGCCGTCGGCGGCCAGGTCGGCGAAGGTCCTGAGCACCGGCTGGCCGCCGTAGTAGGCGCCGGGCGCGGCGTACATCGGGTCGGTGTAGGCCTCGGTGAGCGCGGGGAAGACGCCACCGGCAGTGAACATGCCGTTCACGGACGCGGGGCGGGTGAGCGCGTACTCGACAAACTTCCAGGCGGCGCGGCGGCGCGGGCTGGAGGCGGCGACGGTGAGGTGGGTGGAGTTCACGAGCGCGGTGCGCTTGCCTCCAGCGGTGACGGCCGGGGGCTTGGCGAGGCGCCAAAGCCCGCTCTGGTCCGGGAACTTGCTCTCCAGGTAGTGCGCCGCCCACGCGGGCATCGGGGCGACGGCGAGCTTCCCGTCCTTCATGAGGTTGCGCCATCCGTGCTCCCCGACCGCGTCGGCGACCAGCCCGGCGTCCGACATCCGCTTGAGGACGGTCATCGCCCGGACGGCCTCGGGCGAGCCGAGCGTGATCCGGCCCTGGAGGTCGAAGTAGAACGCGCCCTGGAGCTGCATCAGGGACTGCAGGAAGTCCAGGTCGGGGTCGGGGATCGCGGTCTTGCTGATGCCGATCATGGAGAAGCCGGGGTTGGCGGCCTTGAAGCGGTCGGCGGTGGCGATCACGTCGTCCCAGGTCGCGAGGGACCCGGGGTCGATGCCGGCCTTGTCGAAGCAGTCCTTGCGATAGAAGAACCCGAGCGGGTTGACCTCCCAGGGCAGCGCCCGGACGTGGCCGTCCTTCCCGGTGACGATCGGCCACAGGCCCTTCGCGAACTTGTCCTTGTGGGCGTCGGCGCCGTACGCGGAGAGGTCGGCCAGGCCGTCGGGGAACTTCTCCATGTAGCCGGGCAGGTAGTCGCAGCCGATGTGCAGGACGTCGGCGAGCCCCTGGCCGCCGGCGGCGAGGCCGACGGTGATCTTGTCCCAGATGGCCGGCTCGCCGATGTCCTGGACGTCGACCTTGATGCCCGGGTTGTCCCGCTCGAACGCAGGGACGACCCCGCGCAGCGCGGCGGCGGCCGTGGCCCACGACCACACGGTGACGGTGCCCTTGTCGGCATCCCCACCTGCGGCGTTCCCCGACCCGGAGTCCCCGCAGGCCGCGAGCGCTCCCCCGGCGGCCAGGGCCACCAGGCCGGCCCCGGAGGCGCGGAGCAGCTCGCGACGTGAAAGGTGTGACATTGCATCCCCTTCCGTTTTTGAACGTTCAAATCCACAAAACAGACCAGAACCCAACAGTGCCGAACGAGCGCCACACAGCAAACGCCACCGGCCGTACGCCGTCAACCCCCCACGCGCCGGGAGCCCACCCGCCGCAACGGTTCCGTTACCGGCCGACGGCGGGCAGCTGCGGGCCACGGCGGACAGCCCTGCGACGAGCGCCGACCACGCCGAGGGAGGCCCGGCCCGAGGCGCCGACGCCTCCGGGAGGTCCGGGGCCGAAGCCGCAAGTCATCGCCGTATGGCGCGTGGTACACGATCAAGAGATGATCAGCTGTCTGCTGCGCCTTATCGGCATGTGCAGTGATGAGATTTCACATCAAGGGGGAAACCGTGCAGTTCGCTCGCCGTACATTCGGCGCTATGTCAACCATGGCTCTGGCCGCAGGACTTGTGGCGACACCGTCATCCGCAGCGGTCGCGGCAGGGCCGTGCTCGGCCGGCCGGGTGCTGAACGTGGTCGCGCACCACGACGACGACTTGCTTTTCCTGACACCGGATCTGATCAATGATCTGGCGAATCCCGACGTCTGCGTGCGGACGTTGTTCCTCGTGGGCTCGTACTACAGCCGCGGCGGTGACGCCCCTCACCCGACGGACACCGACAAGGCCGCGTACATGGAGAGCCGTGAACTCGGCGACCGCCTTGCCTACCAGGCCGCGGCCGGCATCCCGGGCGACTGGCAGCACGCGCCGTACTCGGCGGCGGGCGTGCAGGCGACGACGTGGTCGCTCGGCGGCAGGGTCTCGACGGTCGAGCTGCGGATCCCCGACGCCACCGCGTCCAACGACGCCGGCACCATGTTCAAGGGCCAGCTGTGGGCGCTGTACGCGGACAACCAGGAGGCGTGGCCGCTCCCGGGGACGGACGCGCCGGCGCAGCAGCGGCTGAACCGTGAGCAGATGCTCGCTTTCATCCAGGGCGTCATCGACGAATTCCAGCCGACGGTGATCAATACCGAGGACTCGTCGGCCGATCATCAGAAGAGCGCCCTGGCGGATCAATCGGGGGCGTCGTACTTCCATCCCGACCACGTCGCGACGACCCGGCTGCTCATGGGCGCCCTGAACAGGCGCGGCGGGAACTGGCCGCGCGTCACGTTCTACCGGGACTACCTGGCGAGGGAGGCGGAGGCCAACCTCGATGCCGCGAGCGCATCCCGCAAGGAGCAGATCTTCGGCGTCTACTGCCGTTACGACGACGAGATCTTCCGCAACGGCGCCTGCACTGCCGAGTACGGTGCGCACTACAAGCGCCAATACTACGCCGACTCGGTGTGGCGCGGCTCCTACCTGCTGCCGGTGTCCTACGGCTCCGACGATCCGAAGCTCGACCAGGGTTACCGCATCGTGAACCGTGCGACCGGCCTCTACCTCGACGTCGCCGGCTCCTCGACGGCGGACCAGGCCGCCGTCGTCGGCTTCACCCCCACCGGGAACCCCAACCAGGCGTTCGTCTTCAGGGCGGCGCTGGGCGGCTGGAATCTGCGCCCGGCCCACAGCAACCTGTGCCTGGACGTGCCCAGTTCGAGCAAGACCGCCGGTACCGCCCTGAACCAGTTCCACTGCACGGCCGTCATCCGCAATCCGGCCGACACGGGCGCCATGGTGAGCATGAACCAGGCCTTCCGCATCCGCGGTGGTCACGCCGGCGGCTACACCATCACCGGTGCCGACTCCGGGCTCGCCCTGACCGCCCCTTCCCAGACCGGCGGAGCGGTCACCCAGGCGCCGGTGACCGGCTCCCCCGACCAGTTGTGGGACCTCGTCCCCGCCTGAGCACGTCCCGTACGGGCCTGACGTCCGGCCCCCAGGCAGGATCGCGCGGTGAAGGCGGGACGCGAGCCTTCGGGCGATGCCGGTGCGGCACGACGTCCTGACGGCCGGCGCGATCGGATGGGTGCGGTGCTGCCCGAGAAATCGGCCACCGCACCCATCCTTCTGCAAGAAGCTTCAGGCCGGCAGCGGCGGTCCGGTCCGACGCTGCGGTGATGACGGCAAGGCGGGCCGGGAAACGCAGATCGGACGCCCCGCGGGCTGGTGGCCGGGTCCTTTGACGTCCAAGGAACGCGCCCTATAACGTGCGCTTGGTTTTTTCTTTGCCAGTCCGGGGGGTGCTGGTCATCTCGCGGGCTCCGTTTCCCTTTCCTCCCTTTCTGGAGTCCTTGTGCGTAAGGTTCGCAGATTGTCCTGGCCGCTCGGTGCGGCGCTGGCGATACCCGTGATGGCCGGTTCGGTACCGGCCACGGCGACGGCCGCGGAAGCCGCAACGTCGACCTCGGTGGAGACCTTCGCCTACCCGGACGCGGCGAAGATCCTCGCGGAGCGGAACATCACCCTCAAGACCGGCGACGGGAACATCGCGCTCGCCGACTGCGCATCAGGACCCGGGCTGGTGCAGCTGTTCAGCCGGGCCGCCAAGCCGAGCTCGGTGTGCTTCAGGATCACCGGGCCGACCGGTTACCTGGCGCTGGAGATCCCGAAGATCTACCTCATCAAGGGCGACGACCACACGATCAAGGCGACGGTCAACACCGACGGCAACGCCGCGACCTTCGACGTCGTCAAGAACGCCTGGGCGTCGATCGGCGAGGGCGGGTCCGCCGGCAGCGCCACCGCGCTGCTCGAACTCGCCGCCACCGACGGATCGGCAGCGCCCGCCCCGAGCGGCGACTACCCTGCCGTGGGCAAGGTGACGGTCGGCCAGCCCGGTCACAGCGCGGACGCGCGGGCCTGCACCGCGGCCCTCGTCGACCGCTACTGGGTCCTCACCGCCGCCGGCTGCTTCAACGGTGCCTCCGGAACACCCGCCGTGAAGAGCACGGCCACCGTCAACGGCCGCACCGTCGACATCGCCGAGCTCGTGCCGCGCAGCGACCGCGACCTGGTGATGGCCCGTCTCACCGCTCCGGTCGACGGCGTCGCCCCGGTCGCCCTCGCCACCGCCGCCCCTTCGGCCGGGGACAGCCTGAAGGTGCCCGGCTACGGCCGCACCGCGACGGACTGGGCGCCCTTCAAGGTCCACACCACCACCCACACCGCCGGGGCGATCGCCGCGACCACGGTCGACACCGCGCCGGCTGCGGGCGCGGCCGCGATCTGCCAGGGCGACGCCGGTGCCCCGCTGCTGCGTGACCGGAACGGCAGCGCCGAGATCGCCGCGGTGGCCTCCCTGTCCTGGCAGGGCGGCTGCCTCGGCACCCCCGCGACCGAGACCCGAACCGGCGCCACTGCCACCCGAGTTGACGACCTCGGAGCCTGGGTGCAGCAGGTGAAGGCCGCCCGTCCGGGCAGCCGCCTGTTCGCCGTCGGCAGCGACAGCAAGATCTGGACGAACGAGGGCTCCTACAGCACGAACGCGTGGGGCACCTTCGACGCCGTCCCGGGCACGAACAACGTCAAGCAGGTCAGCGCCGTGACGGTCAACGGCACGATCCGCCTGTTCGCCCTCGGCGGCGACAACCAGATCTGGACCGCCGACAAGAAGCCCGACGGCTCCTGGACCACCTTCACCGCCCTCCCCAGCAGCGGCATCCAGAACATCACCGCCACCACCACGCCCACCGGCGTACGCCTGTTCGCCGTCGGCAGCGACAACAGGATCTGGACCACCGACACCCGCCCCGACGGCACCTGGAGCACCTTCGACGCCGTCCCGGGCGCCAACAACGTCAAGCAGGTCAGCGCCGTAACGGTCGGCGACACGATCCGCCTGTTCGCCCTCGGCGGCGACAACCAGATCTGGACCGCCGACAAGAAGCCCGACGGCTCCTGGACCACCTTCACCGCCCTCCCCAGCAGCGGCATCCAGAACATCACCGCCACCACCACGCCCACCGGCGTACGCCTGTTCGCCGTCGGCAGCGACAACAGGATCTGGACCACCGACACCCGCCCCGACGGCACCTGGAGCACCTTCGACGCCGTCCCGGGCGCCAACAACGTCAAGCAGGTCAGCGCCGTAACGGTCGGCGACACGATCCGCCTGTTCGCCCTCGGCGGCGACAACCAGATCTGGACCGCCGACAAGAAGCCCGACGGCTCCTGGACCACCTTCTACGCCGTCCCGAGCAGCAACATCCAGAACATCGCGGCCGCCATCGTCGGCTGATCCCGCGCACCCGCCGACTCCTGGCGGGGGCCGGTCGCACGGGGGCCGGTCGCAGGAGGTCTGCCGCTCCGCCCGTTCGGTCGGGCGGCGGGCCCCTGTGGTGCGGCGCTTCGAACAACGTTCTTCAAGCAGCTTTCCAGCGCCATCGGCATGAAGGCCGACGGCTGAACGGCACCTCGGTGCCTCGATTCAGGATGGATTGCGAACTTCGATGAGGATGTCCTTGACATCACGGGCCCGATCACGGCTTGCGGCCGGGTTCGTGGCCGGCAGCCTGCTGACCGGGCTGCTGACAACTCCCGCGGTGGCGGCCGACGTTGCGCCCGCCACCGCGCCGAACCCGGACCGGGTGAAGGCGGTCGCGGCCTGGCAGGCCGGCGGACCGGCCGTGCGCCGCGCGGCCGAGACCGCGCTGGCCGGTTCGGCCGACGACCTGAAGGCGTTCCTGGCGAGCGGCCAGGCCGCCGCGGCCGACCAGGACATGCGGGCGCAGATCGAATCGCTCGTCGCGGGCTCCGGTCCCGGGGTGCGCGAGGCCGGGACGGCCGCGCTCAAGGGGTCGGCGGACGACCTGAAGGCCTTCCTCGACAAGGGGGCCAGGAAGAACTTCGACGACGACCAGCGGGTGCGGCTGGCGCAGATCATGGCCGTCGGCGGGCCCGGTGTGAAGGCCGCGGCCGCAAAGGCCCTCGACGGCACCATCGACGACGTCAACCAGTTCCTGAACGAGGGCCAGTTCAAGGCACGGGACGACGACGACCGCATCCGCCTGGCCCAGCTGATGGCCTCGGGCGGTCCCGAGGTGAAGAAGGCCGCCGGCGCGGCGCTGGACGGCTCGATGGACGACGTCCAGCTGTTCCTGCAGTACGGCTACCAGACGGCTGCTGCCCACGACCAGGAAACCCTGACGGTCGCCCAGCTGGCAGACCTGACGAAGAACGCCTCCGCCCAGGCCGGGCAGCAGGCCCAGACCGCCGTGGACGCGGCCGGCAAGGCGCTCGACGCCACCAAGCTGGCGAAGGAGGCCTCCGAGCGGGCCGCGGCCGAGACGAAGGCGGCCCAGGGTTCGGCCGGGCAGGCGTCCATCGCCGCCGGCCGCGCGGCGGATG
>NZ_JBFBDY010000111.1:0-17593 GCF_040683475.1 Kitasatospora sp. NPDC093558
GGCGCGGGCGCGGCGGGCGGCGAGGTCGCGGGCCGCCTCCTCCTGCGACTCCAGGAGCGCCCGGCGCGACTCGTCGGCGGCCAGGTCGGCCTCCCGGCGGGCGTTGAGCGCGGAGAGCCGCTTGTGGTGGCGGGACTGCCGGAACGGCTCGATGCCCTCCGAGGTGCCCGTCAGGCGCAGCACCTGCCGGCCGTTCAGCGTCTCGGTGCTCAGGTGACAGCCCACGGCGAGGTCCACCCGGTCCATCAGGTCGCACTGGAAGGGCTCGGGATCCCCCCAGGTGCCGTAGAACTTGCACTCGGTGAGCATGATCGGCTTGAGCCCGTGGTTGAACACCGCCTCCCAGGTGGCCGCGGCGACGCCCGGGGTGTGCTGGGAGCGGTAGTCGTCGAGCACCACGACACCCTGCTCCTGCAGCGCGATGCGGGCCACCTGGAGGTCGCCGACGACGTGCTCGTAGAGGTGCGAGGCGTCGATGTGGATGAACCGGAACGCACCCGCCGGTATCCGCCCGCCCGCCAGCGTCGAGGTCGGCGCCTGGATGATCTCCGGCAGCCCGTCGTGGAACGACAGGTAGTTCGACTCGAAGGCCGAACGGGTGAGCGTCTTGCGGTAGGACATGTCCATTTCAGCGGCGTTCTCGTCGTCCGGCGCGTCCGAGTCGAAAAGGTCACAGACGGTGAACATCTCGCCCGGCTGGAGGTGCTCTCCGATCACGATCGCGCTGCGCCCCAGGTATGCGCCCATTTCCAGCAGATCGCCCGTGACGCCGGCCTTCTCCTGCCGGCCCAGGAACCATTCGAAGGAATGCCGGTCGTGGTCCCAGAACCAGCCCGGCACGTCGTCCAGCGCGGCCGGCTCGGTGGGCCGGTGCTGCTCGTCGGTGAACGCGGCGTCGGTCACGGGGAAGCTCCTTTTGCGGTACGGATGACCTGCGGAATCGAGCCAGACCTCAGAGCGGTGACAGCCTCCCGCCACCGCGGGGACGCACGACGTGCCGACGGTGCGCACACATCTTGCACCCGCCGCCAACCGTAGCCCCCCACAGCTGAGTTCGCTGCAATCTACAGCGCCGTCCGCGCGATTGAGGAGCCCTTCGGGCAGAAGAGTTTCGTGGACCGTCGCATCGGGCCGGAAGATGAGCACGGCCGCGTCGATCACGTACATCTATTGTGCCCCCTCCGCTCCGCAGAGTCACCCTTCCCCGGAATGATCTTCGTCGCTTTTCGGCCGCCTACGGTGGGAGGCGGCCGGCCCCACCTCGGGATGCCGGGAATGAGGAGCGGAGCGACAATGACGACGACGGAACACGATTTCGCGGCATTGGCCACGGAATTGACCGCGATGATGGCCGAGGACGCCGGCGCGGTGCGGCTGGCCAACAGCACCGACCTTGCCGAGCAGGCGACTTGGCGGCGGATCACCGCCGCGCACGGGGACCGGCTGGCCCTGATCATGGCCCGGCACGGCTGGCCCACCGAAGCCCTGGTCGGAGCGGACGCGGCGCGCGCGGCCTGGCTGGTTGCCCAGCACTCCGACCGCCAACTCGACGTCCAGCGCCGGGCCGTGGCGCTGATGGCCACTGCCGTCGCGGACGGCGCCGCGAGCGCGCGCGATCTGGCATTCCTTCAGGACCGGCTCGCCGTCAACGAGGGGCGCGAGCAGCGGTACGGCACCCAGATCGGCGCGGTCGTGGACGGCCGCCCGGTGCCGTGGCCGTGCGAGGACCCGGAGCGGCTGGACGAGCGGCGCGCCGAGGTGGGGATCGAGCCGTTCGACGAGTACACCGCGCGGTTCGCGCCGCGGTAACCGGCAGGTCCGCCGGACGGGATTGACTCTTGCGCGCGGCCGCCCCGGCCGCCTTGACTTGGCCTTCGAACTAGCGCTGGTAGTTAAGCGCGGCGGAGCGCGGTCGGAAGGCCAGGCGGACGAGAGGACCATCGGTGCAGCACGACGCGGAGCAGGACGCGCGGAACGACGGGCGGTTTGACGGGCCGTACGACGGGCGGGGCGGGGACGAGCAGGGCGGCCAGTGGTTCGGGAACCACGCGGACCAGTACATCGACGGCGCCTGGCGCCCCTCCGGGGACTCCGGGTCGATCGAGGTGCTGAACCCCGCGACCGAGCGGGTGCTCGCCACCGTGCCGGCGGGCGGCGCGTCCGACGTGGACGCCGCGGTCGCCGCGGCCCGCCGGGCGGCGCGGGCCTGGGGCACGACCACCCGCGAGCAGCGGCTCGCGCTGCTCACCCGCCTGCGGGACGGGATCGCCGAGGCCCAGGACGAGATCACCGCGACGGTGGTCGCCGAGCTCGGCGCCCCAGTGGGCTTCGCGGCCGCCGTCCACGCCGGTCTGCCGCTGACCGTCGCGGCCTCCTACCTCGCGCTGCTCGCCGAGCACCCCTTCGAGGAGCGGATCGGCAACTCGCTGGTGCTGGCCGAGCCGGCCGGGGTGGTCGCGGCGATCACCCCGTGGAACTACCCGTTGCACCAGGTCGTGGCCAAGGTCGTCCCGGCGCTGGCGGCCGGCTGCCCGGTGGTCCTCAAGCCGGCCGAGGACACCCCGCTGGTGGCGCGGCTGTTCGCCCGGCTGGTGCACGAAGCCGGTTTCCCCGCGGGCGTGTTCAACCTGGTGACCGGCACGGGCGCGGTGGCGGGCGCGGCGCTCGCCGCCCACCGGGACGTGGACGTCGTGTCGTTCACCGGGTCGACCGCCGTCGGCCGCACGGTCGCCGAAACGGCCGGGCGTGGCCTGAAGCGGGTCGCCCTGGAGCTCGGCGGCAAGTCCGCCAACGTGGTGCTGCCCGGCGCCGACCTGACCCGCGCGGTGAACGTCAACGTGGCCAACGTGTTCGCCAACTCGGGCCAGACGTGCAGCGCCTGGACCCGGCTGCTGGTGCACCGGGACCACTACGAGGAGGCCGTGTCCATAGCCGCGAAGGCCGCCGAGAAGTACGTCCCGGGCGATCCGGCCGATCCGCGGACCCGGATCGGTCCGGTGGTCAACGCCAAGCAGCTGGCCCGGGTGCGCGGTTACCTGGAGGGCGCGATCACCGAGGGCGCCCGGGTGGTCGCCGGCGGCCCCGAACCGGTGGCCGGACTGCCCGTCGGCTACTACGTCCGCCCGACCGTACTCGCCGACGTCACACCGGACATGACGGTCGCTCAGGAGGAGATCTTCGGCCCGGTGCTGGTGATCCTCCCCTACCGCGACGAGGACCACGCCGCCGAACTCGCCAACGGCACCGAGTACGGACTGGCCGGCGGCGTCTGGGCGGCCGACACCGACACCGCCGCCGCCTTCGCCCGCCGCCTCGACACCGGTCAGGTCGACCTCAACGGCGGGCGCTTCAACCCCCTTGCCCCGTTCGGCGGTTACAAGAGTTCTGGCCTCGGCCGCGAGCTCGGCCGCCACGGCCTGGAGGAGTTCCTGCAGTACAAGTCGCTGCAGTACTAGCCACGGTACAGGCCGAGTTGGGGGCGGGACGCGGCAACATGTCCCGCCCCCGAGGCCTTCGGCCGTCAGACCAGGTCGACGCCCGGGTAGAGCGGGAACGGCGCGAGGAGGTCGGCGGCGCGCTTGGCGATGCCGTCGCGGAGGGACTCGTCCAGCGCGTACTGGGCCTTGGACGGGGTGCCGTTCGCCGTCGTGGTGGGGGCCGTCGCCCGCAGGACGGTGTCGATGAGCGCGGCGATCTCGTCCATCTCGGCGGCACCGAGGCCGCGGGTCGTGAGCGCGGGGGTACCGAGGCGTACGCCGGAGGTGTACCAGGCGCCGTTCGGGTCCTGCGGGACGGAGTTGCGGTTGGTGACGATGCCCGAGTCGAGGAGCGCCGCCTCGGCCTGGCGGCCGGTCAGGCCGTAGCCGGAGACGTCGGCGAGCACCAGGTGGTTGTCGGTGCCACCGGTGACGAGCTTGCCGCCGCGGCGCAGCAGGCCCTCGGCGAGCGCCTGCGCGTTGTCGACGACGGCCTGGGCGTAGGCCCGGAACTCGGGGCGGCGCGCCTCGGCGAAGGCGACCGCCTTCGCGGCCATGACGTGCGACAGCGGGCCGCCGAGGACCAGCGGGCAGCCGCGGTCGACGTGTTCGGCGAGCTCGGCGGTGGACAGCACCATGCCGCCGCGCGGGCCGCGCAGCGACTTGTGGGTGGTCGTGGTGACGATGTGGGCGTGCGGCACCGGGTCGAAGTCGCCGGTGAACACCTTGCCCGCGACGAGCCCGGCGAAGTGCGCCATGTCGACCATGAGCGTCGCGCCGACCTCGTCCGCGATCTCGCGCATCCGGCGGAAGTCCACGCGCCGCGGGTAGGCGGAGTAGCCGGCCACCAGGATGAGCGGGCGGAACTCGCGGGCCGTCTCGCGCAGCGCGTCGTAGTCGATCAGGCCGGTGGCCGGGTCGGTGCCGTAGCTGCGCTGCTCGAACATCTTGCCCGAGATGTTGGGCCGGAAGCCGTGGGTGAGGTGGCCGCCGGTGTCCAGGGACATGCCGAGCATCCGCTGGTTGCCGAGCTCGTGGCGCAGCTGCGCCCAGTCCTGCTCGGTGAGGTCGTTGACGCCCCGGACCTTGGCGCGCTCCAGGGCGGGGCTCTCGACGCGCTGGGAAAGGACCGCCCAGAAGGCGGTGAGGTTGGCGTCGATGCCGGAGTGCGGCTGGACGTAGGCGTGGTCGGCGCCGAACAGGGCGCGGGCGTGCTCGGCGGCGACGGTCTCGACGGTGTCGACGTTGCGGCAGCCGGCGTAGAAGCGGCGGCCGGCGGTGCCCTCGGCGTACTTGTCGCTGAGCCAGTTGCCCATGGCGAGCAGGACGGCCGGGGAGGCGTAGTTCTCGCTGGCGATCAGCTTGAGGGAGGCGCGCTGGTCCTCGATCTCCCGGCCGATGGCGGCGGCGATGCGCGGCTCGACGCCCGCGACGACGTCGAGGGCGCTGCGGAAGGCGGTGTTGGCGGCGTCGCCGGCGGCGGTGTGGGGCTCGGCGGCGGTGTGAGGCTCGGCGGTGCTGTCGGGCTGGGGCTGGGGCTGGGCGGCCAAGGCAGTCTCCTGGTGGGGATGCGGACGGCCCAGGCGCTCGGCAACTGCACGTGACAGGGCACGGAGCCGCTTCCCGATGGTTGATTCCATCCCTACGCGCCAGTCGCGGCCCACCGGGATCGTACCAATACCCGCAGGGGTGTGGCGCAGATCTCAGAATGCGGGACGGCCAGGGTGTTTTGGCATGCTTTGCCCGTTCTCCTGCGACGCGCGTGTTGCGGCGAAGTGAAGCCGTCACAGGCGCCGAAACAATGCGCAACAAATCGGCGTGAAGTGATTTGCCCGAGGTCCATCGCATCCGATCTGATGGCGTTCCACCGGCCACCGGGAAACCCCCGGAGGCGGTTCGGAAATACACGTCAGCGCACCCTCACCCATGGGGCGGCGGAGAATTCGGGAGTACGCCTCGCATGGCCATGGTCGGAAAACTCCAGCGCGACCGGGTCGGCGCCGCCGCCCTCGTCGTCGTCCTGCTGTTCCTGCTCCTCGCCCTCACCGCTCCGCTGATCGCCGCCCTGTACGGGAAGAACCCGACCGAGCACTACGGCCAGAACGCTCCCGGCCTGCTCAGCGACGGCGGACTGCCCGTGCTGCCGAACGGCGGCATCTCCGGGGACCACTGGTTCGGGCTGGAACCGGGCCTCGGGCGGGACGTGTCCACCCAGCTGCTGTACGGCATCCGCACCTCGCTGCTGATCGCCTTCGCCTCCGCCGCCGTGACCACCGTGCTCGGCGTGCTGGCCGGGGTCGCCGTCGGCTATCTCGGCGGAATCGCGGACCGCCTGTTCGGGTTCCTCGCGAACGTACTGCTCGCCTTTCCGACGCTGCTCCTGCTGCTCGCGCTCAGCCCGGTCATCCAGTCGCGGCTGGTCGATCCGGGCGCCGCGGAACCGGAATGGATGCAGTTCCTGGTGCTGATTCTGGTATTCGCCACGTTCGGGTGGATTCCGCTCGCGCTTTCCCTTCGGGCCACCGTCCGCTCGCTGCGCGAAAGGGATTTCGTGCAGTCCGCCCGGGCCCAGGGAGCCGGCGCTTTCCACATCGTCGTCCGGGAATTGCTGCCGAACGTCCGCTCGCAACTGCTCGTCCACGCGACGATGGCGGTGCCGGCGTTCGTCGCCTCGGAGGCGGTGCTGTCGTTCCTCGGGGTCGGCATCACCGAGCCGGTCCCGGACTGGGGGCGGATGATCGCCCGCGGCGCCGAGGTGTTCCGGGCCGACCCGACGTACATGGTCTTCCCCGGCGTGGCGCTGCTGCTGTTCGTCCTCGCCTTCAACCTGCTCGGCGACGCCGTCCGCGACGCCCTCGACCCGCGGTCGGGCCCGCGCTGAGCCCGCGGTTCACCGTTTCAACCCTCCAATTTCCGCTGTTCGTCCGATGACCCCGCCCGCCGGGGCAAGGAGAGATTCGCCATGCGCTGGACCCGCAGGACCGGTCCGTCCCTCGCCGTCGTCGCCACCGCCCTCCTCGCGACCTCCTGCTCGGCCGGCGCGGGCGCGGGTTCCACCGCGAACCCGGCCGCCGCCAAGGAGACCTCCCCGCTGACCGCCGCGCTCGGCGGCGAGCGGGAGAGCGCCGGGCCCGCCCCGGCCGTGCCCGGCGCCCGCAAGGGCGGGACGGTCAACGTGTACAACAGCGTCGAGTTCCGCCACCTCGACCCGCAGAAGGTGTACGCGGGCGCCACCTACAACGCCTCGCTGCTCTGGGGCCGCCAGCTGACGCAGTATCAGGTCGTCGACGGCAAGGCCAAGTTGGTCGGCGACCTCGCCACCGACACCGGCACCTCCGCCGACGGCGGACGCACCTGGACCTACCGCCTCAAGGACGGCGTCGCCTGGGAGGACGGCAAGCCGATCACCGCCCAGGACGTCAAGTACGGCATCGAGCGCTCCTTCGGCAAGGGCTACGAGGTCGGTCCGCCGTACTGGCCGCAGTGGCTCACCGGCGAGGCGAGCTACGAGGACGCGCGCATGAAGTACGCCGGCCCGCAGGACGGCGACCTCGCCGCGATCGAGACGCCGGACGAGCGCACCGTCGTCTTCCACTTCCCGCAGCCGCAGGCCGACGTGCCGTACATGGCCGCGCAGTCCTCGTCCTCGCCGGTGCGCCGCGACAAGGACACCGGCACCGAGTACGACCGGCTGCCCTTCGCCACCGGCCCCTACCGGATCGCCGAACACGTCCAGAACACCCGCATGGTCCTGGAGCGCAACCCGTACTGGAAGGCCGAGACCGACCCCGTCCGCAGCCAGTACCCGGACCGGTTCGTCTTCACCTACGGCAAGGAGACGCTCAACATCAACCAGGAGATCCTCTCCGGCCGCGACGGCGGCGCCGACGCCACCACCGCCTCCGACGAACTCTCCCCCGAGCTCTACCGGACCGCCGACACCGACCCCAAGGCCAAGGACCTCGTCGTCTCCGGCCGCAAGGGCGCCTTCGTCACCCAGCTCGTGATCAACAACGAGCGGGTGCCGGACGTCGAGGTCCGCAAGGCCCTGCACCTCGCCTACCCGCGCCGGCAGGCCCGCCAGGTCCAGGGCGGCTCCCGCACCGGCGAACTCGCCACCACCCTCAGCTCCCCCGCGCTGATCGACTGGCAGAAGTACGACCTCTACCCGGCCAGGCCCGAGGGCGACCCGGACGCCGCCAAGGCGCAGCTCGCCAAGGCCAAGCAGCCGCCCACCAGCCTCACGTACGGCTACAAGAACACGCCGGACGGACAGCGCGTCGCGCAGGTGCTCGTGGACGGCTTCGCGAAGGCCGGCATCACCGTCGTGCCCAAGCCGATCGACCCCAAGGCCTTCCTGGACGAGGTGCACCGCGCCGACTCCCCGTACGACCTGTACGAGGAGACGTCGTCCGTCGACTGGCCGACCCCCTCCACGCTCGTCCCGTTCGCCTTCGACGGCCGCGCCGGCAACGACCTCAACACCGCGCGCTACCGCAACCCGGCGGTCGACAAGGAGATCGACCGGATCAACGGGATCGGCGAGCCGCGCGCCAAGGCGAAGGAGTTGTACGCGCTGGAGCAGACCGTCATGAAGGACGTGCCGGTGCTGCCGTTCGCCTACCCGACCGCCAACCAGCTGCGCGGCGGGAACGTGGGCGGGGCGTTCGTCCACCCGATCTACGGGACGGTCGGGCTCGCCTGGCTGTACCTGAAGTCCTGATCGGTCCGGTCGTGTTCTGAGCCGGTCGTGTTCTGAGCCGGTCCTGTCCTGAGCCGGTCCTGTCCTGAGCCGGTCCTGTCCCGAGATCCATTCGAGGTAGCGAGGTCCCGACGATGTTCTCCTTCGCCCTGCGGCGGACCCTCCAGGCCCTCGCCGTGCTCGCCGCGGTCTCCGCCGCCGCCTTCGCCCTGTTCTACGCCGCCCCCGCCGACCCGGCCCGCGCCGCGTGCGGACCGCGCTGCGACGGCGGCCAGGTGGCGGCGGTCCGCGCGAGCATGGGCCTGGACCGGCCGCTGCTCACCCAGTACACCGACTACCTGACCGGGATCGTCGCCGGGCGCGACGTCGGCGACGTCGACGGCTCGGTCATCCACTGCTCCGCGCCCTGCCTCGGCTACTCCTACCGGCTCCACCAACCCGTCACCGAGGCCCTCGCCGACCACCTGCCGGTCACTCTCTCGCTCACCGCCGGCGCGCTCGCCGTGCTCGTGGTGCTCGGGCTCGGCACCGGGTTCGTCTCGGCGCTGCGGCACGGCACGCGCACGGACCGGCTGCTGTCCGGGTTCACCCTCGTCGGCGCCAGCGTGCAGATCTACTTCCTCGGGTACGTGGCGCAGTGGGCGCTCGTCTACTCGACCGGCCTGCTGCCGCTGCCGTCGTACACCCCGCCGGCCGCCGACCCCGCCGCCTGGGCGGGCGGGATGCTGCTGCCCTGGCTGGTCCTCGGCTTCGTCAACTCGGCCGTCTTCGCCCGCCTTTCGCGCTCCCAGCTGCTGGAGACGATGAACGAGGAGTACGTCCGCACCGCGCGCGCCAAGGGCCTCGGCCGGCTGCGCGCCCACCTCAAGTACACGTCGCGCGGCGCCGCCGGGCCCCTCGTGCAGCTGCTCGGGCTGGAGACCGGGGCGCTGCTGGGCGGGGCGGTGATCACCGAGACGGTGTTCGGGCTGAACGGCGTCGGGCGGTTCGCGGCCGAGGCCGTGGAGGGGCAGGACCTGCCGGCCGTCGTCGGGGCCGTGCTGCTCGCCGCGTGCTTCGTCGTCCTGTTCGTCGCGCTGGCCGACGTGGTGGTGGCCTGGCTCGATCCGCGCATCCGGCTCGCTTGACGCCCGCCCACCGACTGAAGGGAGTCGTTGTCCAGTGTCCAGGGTCGATGTGCCGCGTGATGCGGTGCCTGGTTCACCGTTTGGCACGCCGCTTGGTGTCCCGCGTTCGGAGCCCGTGCTGAGCGTGCGGGACCTGTCCGTCACGTTCGCCGATCCGCGCGGCGGCCCGCCCGTCGCCGCCGTCCGGGGGCTCTCGTTCGACCTCGGCCGGGGTGAAGTCCTCGGCCTGGTGGGCGAGTCGGGCTCCGGGAAGTCCGCGACCGGGCTCGCCGTGCTCGGCCTGCACGATCCCCGGAACACGACCGTCACCGGCTCGATCCGCCTGGGCGGCGAGGAGTTGGTGGGCGCGGACGAGTCCGTGCTGCGCGGGGTACGCGGCGGCCGGGTCGCGCTGGTCTTCCAGGACGCACTCACCTCGCTGAGCCCGTTCCACGGCGTCGGCGCCCAACTCGCCGAGATGTACCGGCTGCACCACCCCGCAGCCGGCCGCACCGAGGCCCGTCGGCGGGCGGCGGCGATGCTCGACCGGGTCGGCATCCCGGCGGCCAGGACGCGCGACTACCCGCACCGGTTCTCGGGCGGCATGCGCCAGCGGGTGATGATCGCCATGGCCCTGATGAACGACCCCGAGGTGCTCATCGCCGACGAGCCGACCACCGCCCTCGACGCCCGTGTCCAGCAGCAAGTCCTCGACCTGCTGGGAGACTTGCAGCGCGAGCACGGCACGGCCGTGCTGCTGGTCAGCCACGACCTGGGTGTCGTCGCCGGAATGACGGACCGCACCCTCGTACTGCGCGGGGGCGTCGAGGTCGAATCGGCGCCCACCGCCCGGCTGTTGGCTTCCCCGCAGGAGCCGTACACTCGCGCGCTGGTGGGGGCGGCGCTCACGCTGGACTCCGTACCGGGCAGTCCACTGCCGACTGTTGACGATTCATCACCCTCTGGGAGGTTCGCGGCGCGAGTGGTGGAGCAGAAGGTGGTGGAGCAGCGGGAGTCGGGGCGATGGCTCGTCGAAGTCGACGATCTCGCAGTCCACTTCCCCGGACGCCGCCACTTCCCCGGCGGGCGCGCGGATGCCGTCAAGGCCGTCGACGGCGTCGGGCTGCGCATCGCCCCCGGGGAGACCGTGGGCCTCGTCGGCGAATCCGGCTCCGGCAAGTCCACCGCTTCCCGCGTCCTCGCCGGACTCCAACAGCCCACCGGCGGACGCGTGTCGTACGACGGCCGAGTGCTCTACGACGGCCCCGGCAGCGCCCGGCCCGACCGCGCACTGCGGCGCCGCCTCAGCCGGGAGGTTCAGCTCGTCTTCCAGGACCCGTACGCCTCGCTCAACCCGCGCCGCACCGTCGCCCAGACCCTCGACACCCCACTGCGCCTGCACACCGCGCTCACGGCCGCCGAGCGGCGCGAGCGCTCCGCCGAACTCCTCGAACAGGTCGGGCTGTCCGGCGAGCACCTCGACCGCCACCCGCACGAGTTCTCCGGCGGTCAGCGCCAGCGGATCGGCATCGCCCGGGCGCTCGCCCCGCAGCCGCGCCTGATCATCGCGGACGAACCGGTCTCCGCGCTCGACGTGTCCGTGCAGGCGCAGGTGCTCAACCTGCTGATGGAGCTGCGCGAACGGCTCGGCGTCGCCTTCCTGTTCGTCTCGCACGACCTCGCCGTCGTCCGGCACTTCTGCGACCGCGTCGCCGTCATGCACCGGGGACGGCTGGTCGAGTCCGCCGACCGCGACCGGCTGTTCGCCGCGCCGCACACGGACTACACGCGCGAGCTGCTCGCCGCCGCGCCCGGCGCCGGGGCCAGGACGGCGTCCGGAGCGGCCGTAGCGGCTGCGGTGGATGGGGTGGATGGGGTGGATGGCGCGGCCGGCTGAGGCTCCAGGTCGGCGGCGAGGAGGGCGTACAGCTCCAGGTCGCGGCGCTCGCCGGCGATCGTCCGGTGGGCGAGCAGCAGACCCTCGCGCTGGAAGCCCGCCCGTTCGGCCGTCCGCAGCGAGCCCGTGTTCCACGGTTCGATGTGCAGCTCCAGCTCGGCGGCCTCGCGGAGCACGTCGGCGTCGCTGAGCCGCCACCGGCGCAGGTCGAACGGGCCGGCGGAAAGTGTTGGCACGAACAGGGGGCTGCGGTCCATGCTCGAAGCCTGTCACGAACGATCCGGGAGACCCACCCAATATGTCCGTCCCAGAGTCCGGCCCAGAGTCCGGCCCAGAATCCGGCCCAGCGCCCGCCGCCCAGCCCGTGTCCGTCCCGGTGCCGCCGCTGTCCGCCGCGCACCGGGAACTCGTCGACGCCGCCGAGGACGTCGTCCGCCGCTTCGCCCGCGCGGACAACCACACCGTCGCGGCGGCCGCCCGCAACGCCGACGGACGGATCGTCACGGCCCTGAACGCCTACCACTTCACCGGCGGGCCCTGCGCCGAGCTCGCCCTCATCGGCGCGGCGGCCGGCCAGGGCGCGTACGACCTCACCGCGATCGTGGCGGTCGCCGACTCGGGGCGGGGCGTCATCCCGCCCTGCGGCCGGTGCCGGCAGGTCCTGCTCGACTACTTCCCCGGGATCGAGGTGCTCGTCGGGCGCGGGGCCGGTCTGCGGGCCGTCCCGGTGCGCGCGCTGCTGCCCGAGGCGTACGTCTGGGCCGACCACCAGGACTGAACCCGTACAGGACCGGGCCCGCGCCTTTCGGCGCCCCGGCGCCCCCGCCGTTCGGACCGGATGCGGGGGCGCCTCCTCCGCCCGGGGGCTGACGCCCGGGGTCCGTCCGCCCTGGGAGAGTTCACCGACCCGTTGGACGCGGTAGGTGGCGGGGGCGCGCGGGTGCGTGGGGGACGCGGGTTGGGGGTGGGTGCGTGGGTTCACGGCCGGGTGGTCGGCGGCCTGGTCGGAGTGGACGGGAGCATCGGTGGGAGAAAAGCCCGCAGTGCGGTGGCCGCAGGTCGGTGTGTGCCTGGCGGTGATGGCCCTCATGGGCGGGGCGGCGGGGAGCTGGCAGCTGTTCCAGCGGGAGGTGTCGTGCCGGGACGACGGGACCCCGTGGCTGGCCCCCGCGCTCGGGGCGGTCGGGCTGGGGCTCCTCGGGGCGGTTGCTGCGGCGCTCTCGTGGGTGGCCGGCTGGTGGCGGCACTCCCGGCGGGCCCGGACCGCACTGTGGTCGCTGGCGGTGGTCGCGGTGCTGTGCGGGATCGGCATGGTGCTGCTGGGGCGTACGTGGTCGTCGTGGTCGTGGTCGTGCGAGTGACCCGGAGAGGGCGCGCGACCGGCGCCGTGGGCCGGTCGGCCTGCCGTTCGCCTGCGCAGCTGTGGCCGGAGGCGCTAGTTTGCTGGCGTCGCGTCGTGCACCGGCGGGATCCACCGGCCGGGCCGGTCGGCGAGGGCCGATCGGCAATCGGGTTTCATCGGCGGCTTTCACCAGTGGCTTTCATCAGCAGCCTTCATCAGCAGGTTTCACCAGCCGGTCTCACCAGCGGGGACCGGCAACCGAGGGGACGCATGTCGGACGATCTGCTCATCGCGAAGATCAATCACGGGTTCCAGTACCTCGACGCCGACGGCGACGGGCTGATCACCGAGCGGGACCACGTCCTCATGGGCCATTCGGTCGCCCGCTCGCTCGGCCACCAGGAGGGCTCGGAGGCGGAGGCGGTCATCGTCCGCGCGTACCTGACGATCTGGCACGACCTGCACCTCGCCCACCTCCCGGCCGACACCGAGTCGATCACCCGCGAGCAGTTCGTCCGCTCGACGGGCTCGCTGGCCGACGACCCGGAGGCCGCCCGCACCAGTCTCGGCGCGCTCGCCGAGGCCTTCCTCGCCGTCGCCGACGCCGACCGCAGCGGCACCGTCGACGCGGGCGAGTTCTTCGTGTTCCAGCGCGGCCACTTCGTCGGCCTCTCGCGCGACGACGCCGACGAGGCCTTCCGCCGGCTGGACCGCGACGGCGACGGCACGCTCTCCGCCGAGGAGTTCACCGACGCCATCATCGAGTTCTGGACCAGCCGCGACCCGGAGGCCCCCGGCAACTGGTGGACGGGCACCCCTCCGCACGCGCTCTGCCCCTGACTCCCCTGCCGGCGCGGCGCGTTCGGCGGCGCCGAGCCGGCCGGGCGGCTGCTCCCCGAGATAGACGAGCTGATCATCAAGCAGTACCCGGTGGTGGCGGGCTCCGGCGTGCCGCTGTTTCGCGCGGACTTCGCGCCGCACGCCTTCGC
Source organism: Kitasatospora sp. NPDC093558 (assembly GCF_040683475.1). NCBI lineage: Bacteria > Bacillati > Actinomycetota > Actinomycetes > Kitasatosporales > Streptomycetaceae > Kitasatospora > Kitasatospora sp. NPDC093558. Next base: position 13,513 of record NZ_JBFBDY010000111.1, read on the forward strand.
GCCGCACGCCTTCGCCCTCACCGAGAGCCGGATCTTCGAGCACGGCAACGTCATCCTCGCGTACGCGCGGGTCTCCGGCTGACGCTCACCACCAGGCACACGCCCGCCACCACGATCGCCCCGCCCGCGAGGGTCGGGCCGGTCAGCGGCTCGGCCAGGATCAGCCAGCCGAGCAGCACCGCGACGACCGGGTTCACGTAGGCGTACGTCGAGACCAGCGTCAGCGGGGCGTTCTGCAGCAGCCACGCGTACGCGGTGAAGGCGAGCAGCGAGCCGAACAGCACCAGGTAGGCGAGCGCGGCCCAGGACCGCCCGGAGACGGCGGCGACGTCCAGCCCGTGCGCCTCGCCCCGCACGAGACCGATCAGCAGGTCGGCCAGGCCTCCCGCCAGCATCTGGTAGGCGCTCGCGGCGAGCACGTTGCCCGGCATCGGCAGGCGCTTGCTCACGAACGAGCCGCCCGCCCAGGTCAGCGTGGCGCAGATGATCGCGATCACGCCGAGCGGCGCGATGTCCCCGCCGAACGCGGGGGCGGAGAGCACGCCCAGACCGACGAGACCGAGCAGCACCCCGGCCAGTTCGGCGGGCCGGGGGCGCTCGCCACCGAAGGCCGTCAGCAGGACCATCCACAGCGGGACGGCGGCGACCAGCAGCGCGGCCAGGCCGGACGGGACCGAGCGCTCGCCCAGCACCACGAGGCCGTTGCCACCGGTCAGCAGGAGCACGCCGACCAGCGCCGAGGACGCGAGCCGGCGCGGGCTCACCCGCAGGCCGGCCGGACCGTTGCGGACCAGCAGGAAACCGGCGAGCAGGGTGCCGGCGGTCAGGAAGCGGGCGGCGGCGGAGAGGAAGGACGGCATCGACTCGACCGAGACCCGGATCGCCAGGTAGGTCGAGCCCCAGACCACGTAGACGACGGCGAGCGCCAGCCAGACCGCGCCGCCGAGCCGGGCGGGGTGGGGCGGTCTGGCGGGTTCCGAGTCCGGGGAGGCGGGGGCTGGGGAGGCCGTGCCCGGGGAGGCTTCGCTGTCGGCGCCCCCGGCGGAGGCTTCGGGCGATTGGGAGGAGGCGGGCGCTGTCACGGGTGTCCCCCTTGGACGGTGCTGGCAGAACATCCGATATGACACCGCATCGGCAGGCCCGCGCGCCAGTGGGTATCACCAATCGGGCATGACGACGTACCGTGGGCGGCCCCGGACAGGAGGTCGAACCCGTGTCTGATGAGCCCGTGGTCGATGAGCCGGCGACCGGTGATTCCGTGGCCGACGAGGCTGCCCTGCCGTTCTTCGTCTACGGCACCCTGCGCAGCGGCGGCCACAACCACGCCCGCCACCTGGCCGGCCGCTGCGCCGACATCCGACCGGCGGTCCTGGAGGGCGCCGCCCTCCACGACGGGCCCGGGTTCCCGTGGGCGGTGCCGGATCCGGCGCCCGGGCGCCGGATCGTGGGTGAGCTCGTCACCGTCCGCCCGGGCGCGTACGCGGGCGCGCTCGCGGACCTGGACTGGCTGGAGGAGTGCCGGGCCGACGGGACGGGGCTGTACGTGCGGCGGCGGGTGGGGGTGCGGACGGCGGCGGGCGAGACGCGGGAGGCCTGGGTGTACCTGGCCGGACCGACGGTGGCGGAGGAACTGCGGGCGCGGCCGGCGCTGATCGTCTCGGGGGACTGGGCGGAGCGGTGACGGGGGTGGGGGCAGACGCGGCTGACGGGTTTCAGCGAACAGATGACAGATAACAGATTTCGAAATCTGTTATCTGTTCGCTGAAAGCTGTCAGCTGTTCGCCGTCACCCGTCGCCCGCCCTGATCCTCCGCCAAACCGCCAGGTAGGCTGCCCCGGCTACGTCCGTTTCCCGTTCCCGCCCCCGCCTCACGGCCCACCGAACGACGAGGAGCCACCCGGTGCCCGAGCTGCCACCCCCGATCACCGTCGTCGGGATCGGGGCCGACGGCTGGCCCGGCCTCGCCGCCACCTCCCGCGCCGCCCTGCGCGCGGCCGAGGTCGTCATCGGCGGCCCCCGGCAGCTGGACCTGCTCCCCCACGACGAAGTCCCCGCCGACCGCGTCCCCTGGCCGTCCCCGCTGCGCCCCGCCGTCCCCGGACTGCTCGCCGCACACACCGGCCGCCGCGTCGCCGTCCTGGCCAGCGGCGACCCGATGTTCTACGGCATCGGCCGCACCCTCGCCGAGACGGTCGGCGCCGAGCGCCTCCGCGTCCTGCCGCACCCGTCCTCCGTCTCCCACGCGTGCGCCCGCCTGGGCTGGCCCCTGGAGGCCACCGAGGTGATCAGCCTCGTCGGCCGCCCGCTGGACACCCTCGCCCTCGCCCTCCACCCCGGCCGCCGCCTCCTCGTGCTCAGCGCCGACGCCGCCACCCCGGCCGCCGTCGCCGCACTGCTCACCGCCCGCGGCTACGGCGCCGCCCGCCTGCGGGTGCTCGAACAGCTCGGCGCCCCCGCCGAACGGCACCTCGACGGCCCGGCGGACGGCTGGCCGCACCCGCCCGGCGACCCGCTGAACGTCATCGCGGTCGACCTCGGCGACGGCCCCCGCACCTCCCTGGTCCCCGGCCTGCCCGACGCCTCGTACGAGAGCGACGGCCAGCTCACCAAGCGCCACGTCCGCGCCGCGACCCTCGCCGCCCTCGCACCCGCCCCCGGCGAGCTGCTCTGGGACGTCGGCGGCGGCTCCGGCTCGATCGCCATCGAGTGGCTGCGCGCCCACCGCGACTGCCAGGCCGTCACCATCGAGCGCGACCCCGTCCGGGCCGGCCGCATCACCCGCAACGCCGCCGCGCTCGGCGTCCCCCGGCTGCGCGTCGTCACCGGCCCGGCCCCCACCGCACTCGCCGAACTCCCCACCCCCGACGCCGTGTTCATCGGTGGCGGCCTCACCGCGCCGGGCCTGCTGGAGAGTTGCTGGGCCGCGCTCGCGCCGGGCGGCAGGCTGGTCGCCAACACGGTCACGCTCGAATCCGAGGCGCTGCTCACCGACTGGTACCGGCGCCACGGCGGCGAGCTCGTCAAGCTCGCCGTCGCCCACGCCGTCCCGGTCGGCGGGTTCACCGGGTGGCGGCAGGCCATGCCGGTCACCCAGTGGTCCGCCGTCAAGCCCAACACCCCCCAGGAGGACGCCTCGTGACCGTCTACTTCATCGGAGCCGGCCCGGGCGCCGCCGACCTGATCACCCTGCGCGGCCAGCGGATCCTCGCCCGCGCCGAGGTCTGCCTCTACGCCGGCAGCCTGGTGCCGCGCGAGCTCCTCGACGAGTGCCCGGCCGGCGCCCGCCTCGTCGACACCGCCCAGCTCAACCTCGACCAGATCGTCGCCGAGCTGGTCCGCGCCCACGAGAACGGGCAGGACGTGGCCCGCCTGCACTCCGGCGACCCGTCCGTCTTCTCCGCCGTCGCCGAGCAGATGCGCCGCCTCGACGCGGCCGGCGTCCCGTACGAGGTGGTCCCGGGTGTGCCCGCCTTCGCCGCCGCAGCGGCGGCGCTGAAGCGGGAGTTGACCGTGCCGACGGTCGGCCAGACCGTCATCCTCACCCGGATCGCCAAGCGCGCCACCCCCATGCCCGAGGGCGAGGACCTGGCGACGCTCGGCCGCAGCGGCGCCCTGCTGGTGCTGCACCTGGCCGCCGGCTACGTCGACGACGTCGTCGAGCAGCTGCTGCCGCACTACGGCGCCGACTGCCCCGTCGCCGTCGTCGCCATGGCCAGCCGCCCCGACGAACTCGTGCTGCGCGGCACGCTCGCCGACATCGCGGAGCAGGTGAAGGCCGCCGGCGTGGTCCGCACCGCGGTGATCATCGTCGGACGGACCCTCGCCGCCGAGCAGTTCCGCGACAGCCACCTCTACTCGGCGGACCGTGAGCGCCCGCACGAGCCCTGCGGGGCGTGACCGCGTGGCCCGCCACGTCCTGATCCTCGGCGGCACCACCGAGGGCCGGGCCCTCGCCGCCGAACTCGCCGCGCACCCGCACCTGCGCGTCACCAGTTCACTGGCCGGCCGGGTGGCCCAACCCAGGCTCCCCGCCGGGGAGGTGAGGATCGGCGGCTTCGGCGGTCCGGACGGCCTGGCGGCC
>NZ_JBFBDY010000112.1:0-17505 GCF_040683475.1 Kitasatospora sp. NPDC093558
GCCCCGAGCACGTCTCGGCCGGCGCCCTGGCCGGCTTCGCCGCCGCCGAACTCGCCGCCGGGCGCGAGCTGCTGCCGAACGTGCCGCTGTACCTGCGCCGCCCGGACGCCCAGGTCCCGGCGGCCTACAAGACTGTTCTGGGGGGCAAGGCGGTGCTCCCGGCGTGAAGCACGGCACCACCCTGCGCCCGATGCGCTGGTGGGACATCGAGCCGGTGATGGAACTGGAGCTGCGGCTCTTCCCCGAGGACGCCTGGTCCCACGGGATGTACTGGTCCGAGCTGGCCGAGACCCACCCCGGCGGCACCCGCCACTACACCGTGGCCACCGCCGCGGACGGCACGATCGTCGGCTACGCGGGACTGATGGCGATCGCCGGCGAGGGTGACGTCCAGACCATCGCCGTCGACGAGCGCCACCAGGGCGCCGGCCTCGGCGCGGCGCTGCTCACCGACCTCATCCGGGAGTCCGCCCGGCGCGGCTGCGCCGAACTGCTGCTGGAGGTGCGGGTGGACAACCCGCGCGCCCAGCGGCTGTACGAGCGCCACGGCTTCCAGCCGGTGGGCATCCGGCGCGGCTACTACCAGCCCGCCAACGTCGACGCGCTGGTGATGCGCCTCGACCACCCCAGCACCGACAGCACCGACCCGAAGGACATTGAGGACCCCCGCCATGGCTGACGAACCGCTCGTCCTCGGCATCGAGACCTCCTGCGACGAGACCGGCGTCGGCATCGTGCGCGGCACCACGCTGCTGGCCGACGCGGTCGCCTCCAGCGTCAACGACCACGCCCGCTTCGGCGGCGTCGTCCCCGAGATCGCCAGCCGGGCCCACCTGGAGGCGATGGTCCCGACCATCCAGCGCGCCCTGGACACCGCCGGAGTGAAGGCGAGCGACCTGGACGGCATCGCCGTCACCGCGGGCCCCGGCCTGGCCGGCGCGCTGCTGGTCGGCGTCAGCGCCGCGAAGGCGTACGCCTGGGCGCTGGACAAGCCGCTGTACGGGGTCAACCACCTCGCCTCGCACATCTGCGTCGACCAGCTGGAGCACGGCCGGCTGCCCTCGCCGACGATGGCGCTGCTGGTCTCCGGCGGGCACTCCTCGCTGCTGCTCAGCGAGGACATCACGACCGACGTCCGCCCGCTCGGCGCGACCATCGACGACGCGGCCGGCGAGGCCTTCGACAAGGTGGCCCGGGTGCTCGGCCTGGGCTTCCCCGGCGGCCCGATCGTCGACCGCACGGCCCGCGAGGGCGATCCCAAGGCGATCAGCTTCCCGCGCGGCCTGAGCGGCCGGAACGACCCGGCGTACGACTTCTCGTTCTCCGGCCTGAAGACCGCCGTCGCCCGCTGGGTGGAGGCCAAGCGCCGGGCCGGCGAGGAGGTGCCGGTCGCCGACGTGGCGGCGTCCTTCCAGGAGGCGGTCACCGACGTGCTCACCCGCAAGGCCGTCAGGGCGTGCAAGGACAACGGCGTCGACCACCTGATGATCGGCGGCGGGGTCGCGGCCAACTCGCGGCTGCGCGAGATGGCCCAGCAGCGCTGCGACCGGGCCGGGATCCGGCTGCGGGTGCCGCGTCCGGGCCTGTGCACCGACAACGGCGCGATGGTGGCCGCGCTGGGCGCCGAGATGGTGTGGCGCGACCGTGCGCCGTCCGCCTTCGACCTGTCGGCGGACTCCTCGCTGCCCGTCACCGACGTCCACGTCCCGGCGGCGGACCTCCACCACGGCGACCTGCACGGCCAGGCGTACGACGCCCTCGGCGGCGGTGCCGCGTGACCGTCGCCGCGATGTGGGAGGCCCGGGCGGCGGACGGCCGGGGGGCCGAACTCGCCGCCTGGGCACGGGAGACGGCGATCCCGGCGCTGCGCGGCTCGGCGGGCCTGGAGCGCCTCGAACTGCTCTCCGCCCCCGGCGAGCGCGTCCTGCTGATCACCTGGTGGAGCTGCGAGCCGCTGCCCGTCGCCGACCCGCCGGCCGGACTGCTCGGCCGTCCGGTGCACCGCTGGTCCTTCACCAGCGACCACGTCGAGCAGGCCGGTCCGGGAACCACCCGCCCGCCCGCTACCGTGCATAGCTGAGGAACGGCGGACGGACCAGGAGCGCGGTGCGGTGAAGCAGCAGGACGGGCGGAACAGGACCAAGGCGTACGCGGCGGGGGCGCTGGCCCTGCTGGCCCTCGCCACCGGGTGCGGCGGCAACGGGGACGGCGGCGCCGCCGCTCCGGCGCCCACGAGCGCGGCCCCGGCGGGGGCCCAGCCCTCCGGCGGCGCCGCGCCGACGGCCGCGGCCAGTACGCCCGCGGCGGCGCAGGCCGCGGGCGACGCGGCGTGGGCGAAGTGGAACCTCAAGCCGCTGGCCCCGGCCCCCGCGCCGCCCGCCGACAAGCCCGTCAAGCTCGAACGGACCGGCACCGTACCGGTGTTCAGCGACGTGAAGACGAGCGACAAGGTCGTCTTCATCACCATCGACGACGGCGCCGAGAAGGACCCGAAGTTCGTCGAGATGCTGACCGACCTCAAGGTGCCGATCACGATGTTCCTGACCAAGGACATCGTCAAGAACGACTACGGCTACTTCAAGCCGCTCCAGGCGCTCGGCAACCACATCCAGAACCACACCGTCACCCACCCGGTGATGAGCAAGCTCCCGCCGGAGAAGCAGAAGTCCGAGATCTGCGACGACCAGGCCGCGCTCACCCAGCAGTACGGCACCGCTCCGCTGCTGTTCCGCCCGCCGTTCGGGGACGGCGCCAACACGCCGACGCTCAACACCTCGGTGCAGGAGTGCGGTCCGCGCGCGATCGTGCTGTGGCGCGAGTCGATGCAGATCCACGACATGCAGTACCAGGCGGCGGACAAGAAGCTGAAGCCCGGCGACATCATCCTGGCCCACTTTCGCGGCCCCAAGGAGCTCAAGGGCGCCACGATGACCCAGATGTTCGGCGAGCTGCTGGCCCGGATCCAGGAGCAGGGCTTCTCGGTGGCGCGGCTGGACGACTACATCCAGCCGCCGGCGTAGTCCTCCCGCCCGGTCAGACCGGCTGACCGAGCATCATGAGCGGGCCGTGGTCGGTGCGGCTGAGGATCACCGTGACGGAGTTCGGCCCGGAGGGCTTGAGCTGGCGGCGCAGCTCCTCCGGGGTGATCGCCATCCCGCGCTTCTTGATCACCACGGTGCCGACGCCGCGCTCGCGCAGCAGGGCCTTCAGCTTCTTGATGTGGAAGGGCATGACGTCGGTCAGTTCGAAGGCGTGCGCGTACGGTGTCGGGACCAGCTCGTCCGACGTCAGGTAGGCGATCTTCGGGTCGATCAGCCGCCCGCCCACCTGCTCGGCCACCTCGGCGACGAGGTGGGCGCGGATCACGGCGCCGTCCGGCTCGTACAGGTAGCGGCCGACCGGCCCGGCGGCGGGGTCGGGCAGGTCGCCGCCGGTGAGGCTCGCGGCGTGCGGCAGGAGCGTCGCGCGGTGCGGGTGGGCGGCCTTGGTGCCGAACCAGAGCACCGCCTCCTTCACGTCCCCGTGGTCGGAGACCCACTCGGCCTCGGCGTCCTCGGGGACGGCCTCGTGCGGGATGCCGGGCGCCACCTTCAGCGCGCCGATCGGGGTCCGGCGGCCGGCCTCGATCGCCCAGGACAGCGGCGGGGCGTACGCCTCCGGGTCGAACACCCGGCCGCGCGCCGTGCGCCGCGCCGGGTCGGTGAACACCGCGTCGTAGCCGGTGACGTCCACCTCGGCGACGTCCGCGCAGCGCACCTCGACCAGGTCGGCGAGGCCCAGCGCGGCGGCGTTGGCGGCGGTGGCCGCGCAGGCCGCCGGGTCCTTGTCGACGGCCAGCACCTCGATCCCGGCGCGGGCCAGCGCCAGGACGTCCCCGCCGATCCCGCAGCACAGGTCGGCCAGCCGGCGCACCCCGAGCGCGGCGAAGCGCTGCGCGCGCCACTCGGCGACGCTGCGGCGGGTGGACTGCTCGACGCCGTTGGGCGTGAAGTACATCAGGTCGGCGTCCGCCCCGAACTTCGCGCGGGCGCGCTGGCGCAGTCGTGCCTGCCCGAACGCCGCCGACACCAGGTCGGCCGGGTGCTCGCGCCGCAGCCGGGTGGCCAGCGCGAGCTCCTCCTCGGGCGTGAACTCGCGCAGTGCGGCGAGCAGGTCCTGCCCCTCGGGCGTCAGCAGCGGCTGGAGGTTCTCGGTGTCCACGGGGCCATTCTCGCCGGTCGGGCGGTGTGGGGGAGGCCGGTCAGCCGGCGCGGAGCGCGGTCCGGCAGGCGGTCGGACCGGCGGTCGGGTCACCGCCAGAGGACGCCGGAGGAGAGTACGGCCGGTACGACGAGCGGCGAGAGCGCGGCGGCGACCGGGAGGAACCGGTAGCCGGAGCGCCGACTGCGCACGGCCACCAGGACGCCCGCCACCAGGGCGACCACCGGGCCGGCCATCATGCCGATGCCGAGGAACGCCCACGCGCTTCCGTCCCCGTCGTCCCCGGTGCCGGGGCCGCTGCCGAGGCAGGCGACGACGTAGAAGACGACGAACGGGAGCAGTCCGCCCAGCAGGGGCAGTGCCAGCAGGGCGAGGGACGCGTCCTTGAGCCGGGCCGGGCCGACGCGCATCGGGATCGAGGTCATGGCAGGAGTCTGGCCGCCGGGCCCCGCGCCGCACATGAGTACGGCTACTCATCCGTAGCCTGAGGCCCCGGGGCGCGTCGTTGGCACTCTGGTTGACTGAGTGCTAACACGGGCCTATGGTCGTCCTTGGCACTCTCCACCAGGGGAGTGCTAACGCGAAGAGGCGTGTCTGACCCCCGCGACGGCAGGCTCGCAGGTTCGCCACTTACCCGTTAGAAAACCCCGTAATCTCCGAAGGGGAGCTCGGACGTGACCACCAGCAGCAAGGTTGCCATCAAGCCGCTCGAGGACCGCATCGTGGTCCAGCCGCTCGACGCCGAGACCACCACGGCCTCCGGCCTGGTTATCCCGGACACCGCCAAGGAGAAGCCCCAGGAGGGCGTCGTCCTGGCCGTCGGCCCGGGCCGCTTCGAGGACGGCCAGCGTCTGCCGCTCGACGTCGCCGTCGGTGACATCGTCCTGTACTCGAAGTACGGCGGCACCGAGGTGAAGTACCAGGGCGAGGAGTACCTCGTCCTCTCCGCCCGCGACGTTCTCGCCATCATCGAGAAGTAAGTCGTTCCGACCCGCCCCGGATCCGTGTCCCAAGTGACAGGGGCCCGGGGCGTGGTCGTCGGTTCACGTAGTTCGGCGGCCGGTGGGCCGGCCGCAGCCCCGAGGGAATAGGGAACATGGCGAAGATCCTGCAGTTCGACGAGGACGCCCGCCGCTCGCTGGAGCGCGGTGTCAACAAGCTGGCCGACACCGTCAAGGTGACCATCGGCCCCAAGGGCCGCAACGTCGTGATCGACAAGAAGTTCGGCGCCCCGACCATCACCAACGACGGTGTCACCATCGCCCGTGAGGTCGAGCTGGACGACCCGTACGAGAACCTTGGCGCGCAGCTCGTCAAGGAGGTCGCCACCAAGACCAACGACGTCGCGGGCGACGGCACCACCACCGCCACCGTGCTGGCCCAGGCCCTGGTCAACGAGGGTCTGCGCAACGTCGCCGCCGGTGCCGGCCCGGCCGCCCTGAAGAAGGGCATCGACAAGGCCGTCGCCGCCGTCTCCGAGCACCTGCTCTCGGTGGCCCGCGAGATCGAGGGCAAGGACGACGTCGCCGCCGTCGCGTCCCTCTCCGCGCAGGACACCCAGGTCGGCGAGCTGATCGCCGAGGCGATCGACAAGGTCGGCAAGGACGGTGTCATCACCGTCGAGGAGTCGAACACCTTCGGTGTCGAGCTCGAGTTCACCGAGGGCATGCAGTTCGACAAGGGCTACCTGTCGCCGTACTTCGTCACCGACGCGGAGCGGCAGGAGGCGGTCCTGGAGGACCCGTACATCCTGATCCACCAGGGCAAGATCTCCTCGATCCAGGAGCTCCTGCCGCTGCTGGAGAAGATCCTGCAGGGCGGTGCCTCCAAGCCGCTGCTGATCATCGCCGAGGACGTCGACGGCGAGGCGCTGTCCACCCTCGTGCTGAACAAGATCCGCGGCATCTTCAACGCCGTCGCCGTCAAGGCCCCGGGCTTCGGCGACCGCCGCAAGGCGATCCTCGGCGACCTGGCCACCCTGACCGGCGGCACCGTGATCTCCGAGGAGGTCGGCCTCAAGCTCGACCAGGCCGGTCTGGACGTGCTGGGCAACGCCCGCCGCGTGACCATCACCAAGGACGAGACCACGATCGTCGAGGGTGCCGGCGACGCCGACGCCGTGGCCGGCCGCGTCGCCCAGATCAAGGGCGAGATCGCGGGCACCGACTCCGACTGGGACCGCGAGAAGCTGCAGGAGCGCCTGGCCAAGCTGGCCGGCGGCGTCTGCGTCATCAAGGTCGGCGCCGCCACCGAGGTGGAGCTGAAGGAGCGCAAGCACCGCCTGGAGGACGCCATCTCGGCGACCCGTGCCGCGGTCGAGGAGGGCATCGTCGCCGGCGGTGGCGCCTCCCTGGTGCACGCCGCCAAGGTGCTGGAGGACGGCCTGGGCCTGTCGGGCGACGAGGCCACCGGTGTCGCCGTGGTCCGCAAGGCGCTGCACGAGCCGCTGCGCTGGATCGCCCAGAACGCCGGCCTGGAGGGCTACGTCATCACCTCCAAGGTCGCCGAGCTGGAGGCCGGCCAGGGCTACAACGCCGCCACCGGCGAGTACGGCGACCTGGTGAAGGCCGGCGTCATCGACCCGGTCAAGGTCACCCGCTCCGCCCTGGAGAACGCCGCCTCGATCGCCTCCCTGCTGCTCACCACCGAGACCCTCGTGGTGGAGAAGAAGGAGGAGGCCGCGGACAACGGCCACTCGCACGGCGGCCACGGCCACTCGCACTGAGGCCCCTGAAGCACACCCGAGGCCCGGCCCGCTCCCTCTCCTGGGGGCGGGCCGGGCCTCCGGCGTTCGGACCGGCCGCTTGAAGAGGTGTCCGGCCGCTTGAAGCCTCAACTATCAGGGGAATTTTGTGTTCGGCAAAGATTGCCTTATAACTGAAGCATGATCGAGGCCCGCCACCTGCGCGTCCTGCGTGCCGTCGCCCGCACCGGCTCCTTCTCCGCCGCCGCCCGCGAGCTGGGCTGCACCCAGCCCGCCATCAGCCAGCAGATGAAGGCCCTGGAGAAGTCCGTGGACACCCCGCTGGTGGTCCGCTCGGGCCGGGGCATGCAGCTGAGCGAGGCCGGACGGGTGCTCCTCAAGCATGCCACCGGGATCCTGGCCGGGCTGTCGGCGGCGGAGGAGGAGGTCGCGGCGATCGCCGGGCTGCGCGCCGGACGGGTGCGGCTGGTGTCCTTCCCGACCGCGAGTTCCACCCTGGTGCCGCCCGCCGTCGCCCGCCTGCGGGACGGCCATCCGGGGGTGCGCGTGTCGCTGGTCGAGGCGGAGCCGCCGGAGTCGCTGGCGATGCTGCGCGGCGGCGAGTGCGAGATCGCGCTGGCCTTCCGCTACCCGCAGTCCGAGGGCGGGAGCGCGCTCCCGGCGCCCGCGCACGGCACGCCGCGCGAGGCGCGGGCCGAGGCGAACCTGGAGGCGCAGCAGCTGAGCGCCGGCACCGACTGGTCCGACCTGGTGGTCACGCCGCTGCTGGACGATCCGCTGGTGGGCCTGCTGCCGGCCGCGCCCCCGCTGGCGGGGCGCGGCGGCGCGGTGGGGCTGGCCGAGCTGGCGGGGGAGCAGTGGATCGCGGGCTGCCCGCAGTGCCGCGGGCACCTGGTGGAGCTGTGCGCCGGGGCGGGGTTCGAGCCCCGGATCGACTTCGCGACGGACGACTACCCGGCGGTGGTCGGCCTGGTGGCGGCCGGGCTCGGGGTGGCGGTGCTGCCGCGGCTGGCGCTGGAGTCGGTGCGCCCTGACGGGGTGTCGACGGTGCCGGTGCGGACGGCCTCGGGGGCGCCGGCGGTGCGGCAGGTGGTCGCACTGACCCTGCCGGACCTGGCCGAGGTGCCGGCCGTGGCGCTGATGCTGGAGCGGCTGGCCGGGGCGGCCGGGGCCCGCTGAGGCAGTCGCCGGGGCCCGCTGACACAGGGTCATCGACGAAGGTCTTGAGGCGCCGCGAAGAAACGTTTCTTCACGGCGCTGCGTCGGCGTGGCGCTAACGCTGGGCGACCGTCGGCGCGACCAGTGGGACCTCCACCAGCCGGTGCCGCGAGCGCCCGAGCATCTCCTCGCGCTCGTCCTCCGTCATCCCGCCCCAGACGCCGTACGGCTCGCGGACCGCCAGTGCGTGGGCCGCGCACTCGGCGATCACGGGGCAGCGGGTGCAGACCTCCTTGGCGCTGGCCTCGCGCGAGCTCCGCGCGGCCCCGCGCTCGCCTTCCGGGTGGAAGAAGAGCGAGCTGTCCACGCCACGGCAGGCTGCGGAGAGCTGCCAGTCCCAGAGGTCCGCGTTGGGACCGGGGAGGCGGGAGAAATCTGCCATGACTCATTCCCTTCAGAGGCTCGTCGGCCGCGGGCCGGCCCCCAGCGGAGCTCGCTGCGGGCGTGGCGGGGCGTCGATAGCACTGGTGTGGACACCTGGAAATATGACTTAAGGCAACTCCATGGACAAGTCACCCACAGAGTGGCACAACAGTCAATGACCATACGAAAGCTATAAAAACGGGCGAAGTGGGCATGGACTTTCGCGGGCGCGGACGTGGCAATCGGGTGGCCCGAGGGGCGCGCGGAGCCCCGCGCCGGTGTGCGGGTCGCACGCCGACCGCGCGCGAGCTGCACAAAAGTGCGGCGTGTGCACCGCGATGCGGCTGATCGGTAATGGGTTGGCCACGTACAGTGGTGGAGATGGCCCTGAAGGCCGTAACTCATTCGAGTGACGGTCGTTGGAAGTGCGGAGGCGGTTAGCGGGCGCCGGACGTCGGGAACGATCGCGGGGAACTTGAGGCGATCAGCACGGACTCTGACGCCGATCGGCCGTGTCGGAGAGGTTCGTACCAGCCAGGAGGCTCAACGTGACGCGGATCAGCTGCGGAGGACGACGGTCATGACTTCCGTTCTCGTTTGCGACGATTCCCCGCTCGCCCGCGAGGCGCTTCGCCGCGCCGTCGCGACCGTACCCGGTGTGGACCGGGTCACCACCGCGACGAACGGGGAGGAGGTCCTCCGCCGCTGGGTGGCCGACCGCTCCGATCTCGTGCTGATGGATGTCCGGATGCCCGGTCTCGGCGGGGTCGAGACGGTCCGGCGGCTGCTGTCCGCCGACCCGGGCGCGCGGATCATCATGCTCACCGTCGCCGAGGACCTCGACGGCGTCGCGCTCGCGGTCGCCGCCGGCGCCCGCGGGTACCTGCACAAGGACGCCTCGCGCGCCGAGCTGCGGGCCACCGTCACCCAGGCCCTCGCCGACCCGACCTGGCGGCTGGCCCCGCGCCGGCTGCGCAGCCCGGACATGGGCGCGGCGCCGACCCTGACGGCGCGTGAGATCCAGGTGCTGGAGGGCATGAGCCACGGCCGCAGCAACGCCGAGATCGGCCGCGAGCTGTTCCTCTCGGAGGACACCGTCAAGACCCACGCCCGGCGGCTGTTCAAGAAGCTCGGGGCCTCGGACCGCGCCCATGCGGTGGCGCTGGGCTTCCGCTGGGGCCTGGTCCGCTGACCGCAGGCGCCGCCGGCCCAGGCGCGCCGCCGGTGTTTCCGGGGACGGGCGCCGCACGGGCGTGTGACGTTACGGTCCCGAGGTTGCACCATGGAGTGGTGGAGCACCTCGGGGACCAGCGGACAGGCACTGCGGCGAACCACGCAGCCGCAGGACACTCGGCGAACGGCGCGACGGACGGGACCACCGACGGCGGCGGGGCGGGAGGCGGCACGGTGCAGGAGGGGCCGGTGGTGCGCGGCGGCACGCCGCGCGGTGCCGCAGCGCATAACGTTCCGGTGCACAACTCCGGACGCGGTGCCGCGTTTTCCCGTTCGACCAGGCACCATGGACCGATGCGTGACGACGTCGCCGGTGCGGCCGGCCAGGCGGACCCGGGGGAGGCCGAGCCCTCCGGCCCGGGTGGCGATCCGTCGTACGCCGAATCCGGCCGTGCGGATGCGGTTTCCGGCCGGACCGGTGCCGCTGTCGCCGGCGAGGCCGGCCCCGGCCGTCCGCCCGTGCTCGGCGGCGGTGGATCGCCGCTGGTGGGCGAGCTGGTCGCGGCCGCCGTCCGCGGCGAGGGCCCGGCCATCGACGCGCTGCTCGCGTACGTCCACCCGCTGGCGTTGCGGTACTGCCGCGGCCGGCTGGTCCGGCTGCCCGGCGGTGCCCGGCACCACGTGGACGACATCGCGCAGGAGGTGTGCGTCGCCGTGCTGTGCGCGCTGCCCAGGTACAAGGACCAGGGGCGGCCGTTCGAGGCCTTCGTCTACGGCATCGCCGCGCACAAGATCGCCGACCTGCAGCGGGCCGCGATGCGCGGGCCCGCCTCGACGGTGGTCCCGCAGGACGACCTGCCGGAGGTGCCGGACGAGGCGCTCGGCCCGGAGGAGCAGGCGCTGCTCAGCAGCGACGCCGCCTGGGCCAAGGAACTGCTCTCCAACCTGCCGGCCCGTCAGCGCGAGCTGGTGCTGCTGCGGGTGGCCGCCGGGCTGTCCGCGGAGGAGACCGGCGAGGTGCTCGGCATGTCGCCGGGGGCCGTCCGGGTCGCACAGCACCGGGCCCTGAGCCGGCTGCGGGCCCTCGCGGAGGAGTCCTCCTGACCCCTGCCGCGGGCGCGGCCGGAATGGCTCATGGGCGGCTGGTGTTGTCAAGGGCACACGAGGACCACAATCCCGGTGCCAGTACCATGGGGTATCGGCGCCTGGGCAGGTTGCCAAAGTTTCACGGGTGCGAACGGGATTCCCCTGGAGGATCCTCCAAACATCACCCGGCTTTCGGCCGTCTGCGCGAGTGAGCGATGAAGGCGCGCCCCCACCCTCAGGGCGTGTGCGGATCAAAAGGCCGGCCACGGAAGGTACCCCCGAAATGTCTTACAACGCCGCAGGCGTACCCGAGAAGTTCGCGATGCTCGGGCTCACGTTCGATGACGTCCTGCTGCTGCCCGGGGCCTCCGAGGTGCTGCCGAACCAGGTCGACACCTCCTCGCGGGTCTCCCGGAACGTGCGCGTCAACATCCCGATGCTCTCCGCCGCGATGGACAAGGTCACCGAGGCCCGGATGGCGATCGCGATGGCCCGCCAGGGCGGCGTCGGCGTCCTGCACCGCAACCTGTCGGTCGAGGACCAGGCCAACCAGGTCGACCTGGTGAAGCGCTCCGAGTCCGGCATGGTCACCGACCCGATCACGGTCGGCCCGCTGACCACCCTGGCCGAGGCCGACGCGATGTGCGCCAAGTTCCGCATCTCCGGCGTGCCGGTCGCGGACGAGGCGGGCAAGCTGCTCGGCATCGTCACCAACCGCGACATGGCCTTCGAGTCGGACCGCAGCCGCCAGGTCCGCGAGATCATGACCCCGATGCCGCTGATCACCGGCAAGGTCGGCATCTCGGGCGAGGACGCGATGGCGCTGCTGCGCCGCCACAAGATCGAGAAGCTGCCGCTGGTCGACGACGAGGGCCGGATCAAGGGCCTGATCACCGTCAAGGACTTCGTCAAGGCCGAGAAGTACCCGAACGCCGCCAAGGACGCCGAGGGCCGTCTGCTGGTCGGCGCGGCCGTCGGCGCCAGCGCCGAGGCGTTCGACCGGGCCCAGGCCCTGGTCGCGGCCGGCGTGGACTTCCTGGTCGTGGACACCTCGCACGGCCACAGCCACAACGCGCTGGCCTGGATCGAGAAGATCAAGTCGGCCGTCAAGGTCGACGTGGTCGGCGGCAACGTCGCCACCCGCGACGGCGCCCAGGCGCTGATCGACGCCGGCGTGGACGGCGTCAAGGTCGGCGTCGGCCCGGGCTCGATCTGCACCACCCGCGTGGTCGCCGGCATCGGCGTCCCGCAGATCACCGCCATCTACGAGGCCGCCCAGGCCTGCCAGGCGGCCGGCGTGCCGGTCATCGGCGACGGCGGCCTGCAGTACTCCGGCGACATCGGCAAGGCGCTGGCCGCCGGCGCCGACACCGTCATGCTCGGCTCGCTGCTGGCCGGCTGCGAGGAGTCCCCGGGCGAGCTGCTGTTCATCAACGGCAAGCAGTTCAAGTCCTACCGCGGCATGGGTTCGCTGGGCGCCATGCAGAGCCGCGGCCAGGCGAAGTCCTTCTCCAAGGACCGTTACTTCCAGGCCGACGTCTCCTCGGACGAGAAGCTGATCGCCGAGGGCATCGAGGGCCAGGTGCCGTACCGCGGCCCGCTCTCGACCGTGCTCTACCAGCTGGTCGGCGGCCTGCGCCAGACCATGGGCTACGTCGGCGCCGCCACCGTCGCCGAGATGGAGAGCAAGGGCCGGTTCGTCCGGATCACCTCGGCGGGCCTCAAGGAGAGCCACCCGCACGACATCCAGATGACCGTCGAGGCGCCGAACTACTCGTCGCGCTGATCGTCCGGACCTCCGAGGGGCCCGTCGCTGTCCGCAGGACGCTGTTGGTACCAACAGCGTCCTGTCCGCAGCGGCGGGCCCCTCGCGCGCGTCCGCGGGCCGGGCCGTCGGGGCGTGCACACCTCCTGTACGGGATACTGGGGGCGGCCGGGGTGACCCGGCGGGCATGAGCAACACAGCAGAAGGGCTCGAAGTGACTGAGATCGAGATCGGGCGAGGCAAGCGCGGCCGCCGGGCGTACGCCTTCGACGACATCGCCGTCGTCCCCAGCCGCCGTACCCGGGACCCGAAGGAGGTCTCGATCGCCTGGCAGATCGACGCCTACCGCTTCGAGCTGCCGTTCCTGGCCGCCCCGATGGACAGCGTGGTCTCGCCGCAGCAGGCCATCGCCATCGGCCGCCTCGGCGGCCTGGGCGTGCTGAACCTCGAAGGCCTGTGGACCCGCTACGAGGACCCGCAGCCGCTGCTCGACGAGATCGCCTCGATCACCGACGAGGCCGTCGCCACCCGCCGCCTCCAGGAGATCTACGCCGCGCCGATCCGCGCCGAGCTGATCAAGCAGCGGATCCAGGAGGTCCGCGAGTCCGGCGTGGTCACCGCCGCCGCGCTCTCGCCGCAGCGCACCGCCGAGTTCTCCAAGGCCGTCGTGGACGCCGGCGTCGACGTCTTCGTCATCCGCGGCACCACCGTCTCGGCCGAGCACGTCTCCAGCGCCGCCGAGCCGCTGAACCTCAAGCAGTTCATCTACGAGCTGGACGTCCCGGTCATCGTCGGCGGCTGCGCCACCTACACCGCCGCGCTGCACCTGATGCGCACCGGCGCGGCCGGCGTGCTGGTCGGCTTCGGCGGCGGCGCCGCCCACACCACCCGCAACGTGCTCGGCATCCAGGTGCCGATGGCCACCGCCGTCGCGGACGTGGCCGCCGCCCGCCGCGACTACATGGACGAGTCCGGCGGCCGCTACGTGCACGTGATCGCGGACGGCGGCGTCGGCTACAGCGGCGACATCCCGAAGGCCGTCGCCTGCGGCGCGGACGCGGTCATGATCGGTGCCGCGCTGGCCCGGGCCACCGACGCGCCCGGCAAGGGCTTCCACTGGGGCATGGAGGCCGTCCACGAGGAGCTGCCGCGCGGCAAGCGGGTGGACCTCGGCACGGTCGGCACCACCGAGGAGATCCTCACCGGTCCGTCGCACACCCCGGACGGCACCATGAACCTGTTCGGCGCGCTGCGCCGCGCGATGGCCACCACCGGCTACACGGAGCTCAAGGAGTTCCAGCGGGTCGAGGTCACCGTCAACCCGGCGCTCGACCACCGCTGAGGTGTGCGCTGACGAGGGCCCCCGCCGTGTGTGGCGGGGGCCCTCGTCGTGTCACAGGCTCTAGGGCGTGTTTCAGAAGTGCCCATGGTGAACTCGTTGATGGCGGGTCCGATGTGTGAACGGTGTCTCGTGGCGGTCGCGGGCGGGTTCAGTGTTGGGCGACAATCGTCGGGTGACTGAAGCCAGCGTGGTGCACGTTTTCCTCTCGCGCGGCCGGTTCTCGTCGTTTGAAGACATCCGCGACTACGTCGATGAGGGGTGGTCAGAGGACGGGGATGCGGAGCCATCCGTTTTTACGTTAGAGGCTGGGATTGCCGAGCTCGAACCGATGTGCGTCGAAGCCATCCACGCCCAAGACGACGGCCACCTCGCTCCGGTTGCCCCTGAGGTGCTCCTTCGAGAGGCCTCGTACGCTGACCAGTGGCTGCCACAAGTGGAGTCAACCGAGCTGGCCGATGCTGCGATCTGTGTCTTCGCTCCCAACGTGGTCACCAACCCGCACGGCACCTCTCTGCACTACCTCGGCCGGTTTACCTATCGCGCCTGAGGGTCTCTCAGTGAGAGTGGTCACAGCCACTCATTGATGGCCGCGACCAGCACGGTTGCCTCGTAGCGGACGGCGAGTTTGTCGTACCGGGTCGCGACCGCGCGGTGGCGCTTGAGGCGGTTGATCCCGCACTCCACCGCGTGTCGCTCCTTGTAGTCGTCCTTGTCGAACTTTGGTGGCCGGCCCCCGCGGGAACCGCGCTTCCTGCGATTCGCGATCTGGTCGCGCTTCTCCGGGATCGTGCATCCGATACCTCGTCTGCGCAGGTAGACGCGGTTCGCGCGGGAGCCGTACGCCTTGTCGGCGCGGACCTTGTCCGGCCGGGTGCGCGGCCGTCCCGGGCCGGGCCGGGGCACACGGATGCGGCCCAGGACGACCTGGAACTGCGGGGAGTCGCCGCGCTGTCCGGCCGTGATCACGAGCGACATCGGCTTCTGGGCCTGCTCGACCGCCAGGTGGATCTTGGTGGTCAGTCCGCCGCGGGAGCGTCCGAGCCCGTGGTCGTCGGGCTCAGTGAAGACGCCGCCGGGTGGCTCGACCTGCAGATCCCCCTTTTGCGGCCGCCGGCCGCGTGCTGGTGCGCGCGGGCGATCGTGGAGTCGACGGAGATGTCCCAGGTGATCAGGCCCTTCGCATCAGCTTGCGCTTGGAGCTGTTCGAAGATCCGGGGCCACGTGCCGTCGCGCTGCCAGCGGCGGAACAGCCC
Source organism: Kitasatospora sp. NPDC093558 (assembly GCF_040683475.1). Taxonomy (NCBI): domain Bacteria; kingdom Bacillati; phylum Actinomycetota; class Actinomycetes; order Kitasatosporales; family Streptomycetaceae; genus Kitasatospora; species Kitasatospora sp. NPDC093558. Next base: position 15,105 of record NZ_JBFBDY010000112.1, read on the forward strand.
GTACACCGTCTCCCATGGCCCGTACCGCTCGGGCAGATCCCGCCACGGTATGCCCGTGCGGGTCCGGAACCGTATCCCGTTGATCAGCTGCCGCTTGGTATGCAAGGGCGGCCGACCAGCCTTGATGCCCTGCGGCAGCAAAGGTTCCAGCACCACCCACTGGGCGTCTGTCAGATCTCCCCGAGCCATGGAACGTGATCATCGCACGACCTTGATCCACTTCTGAAACAGACCCTAGCTGCGGACGGCGGTGCGGCGGGTGAGGATGAAGCCGCCGATCAGCGCTATGCCGTAGAAGGCCAGGTCCAGCGGGCGCAGGTCGGTGCGCCACGCGGCCAGGACGTTGTGGGCGACGACGCGCAGCGGGGTGCCGGACAGGCCGCGGGAGCGGAGTTCGCGGCCCTGGAGCAGTAACTGGCCGAGGAAGAGCGCGCCGGCCGCGAGCAGCGCCCCCAGCAGGGGCAGCACCCGGCTGCGGCCGCCGAGCCGGCCGAGCGGCCAGGAGACGGCGGCGGCCGGGGCGATGGCCAGCCAGCCGACGCTGTCCTCGGCCCGCAGCGGCGCGCAGCCGTAGGCGAGGGCGCCGAGGAGCATCGCGGTGACCGCGACGGTGGCGGCGAGCCCGACGCGCCGACGCGGGCGACGGCGGCGGGCGGCGGGGACGACGGGTTCGTATCCGGCCACCGGGACACCGGGCATTCCCGGCGCGACGTAGCCCTCCGGGGCGCCGACGGCGGGCGCCACCGTGTAGTGCTGGGCGGTTCGCGGACGGCCCGACTGTTCGTCAGTGCCCCAGGCGGGTGCGGTCATGGGTGTCGGATCCCCCCGGAAAAGACGGTGAGCTGCCGCACCGTAACAGTGTTCGGGACGAATCTTGGCGAGTTTTCGATCACAGATCGGGCACGGAGAGCCGGGGTTGCTGCGGTCCGTCGCACCCCGGGGCGGGGGCCGGGTGGTCGAGGGCCCCGTGGACAGGGGATGATGGAGGCTTGGCGTTCGGGCCCAGACGCCGGGCCGATGCAACGTCACCTCGACCGCCAGCAGCACATGGGGGAACGTTTCGAATGACCCAGGCGCAGGGTTCCACCGGCCGACTCCTGGCCGGACGCTACCGGCTGAACGCGGTCCTCGGGCGCGGCGGGATGGGCACCGTCTGGCGGGCCGAGGACGAGATGCTGGGCCGGATCGTCGCGGTCAAGGAACTGCGCATGAACGCCAGCGTCGAGGAGGAGGAGAAGCACCGGCTGATCGTCCGTACGCTGCGCGAGGCCAAGGCCACCGCGCGGATCCGGCACAATTCGGCGGTCACCGTCTTCGACGTGGTCGAGGAGGACGACCGGCCGTGGATCGTCATGGAGCTGGTGGAGTCCCGCTCGCTGGCCGACGTCATCAAGGAGGACGGGCCGCTGGCGCCCGCCCGGGCCGCCGAGATCGCGCTCGACGTGCTGGGCGTGCTGAGCGCCGCGCACGCGCTGGGGATCCTGCACCGTGACGTGAAGCCGTCGAACGTGCTGATCGGCGACGACGGCCGGGTGGTGCTCACCGACTTCGGCATCGCCAGCGTCGAGGGCGACGCCTCCGTCACCTCGACCGGCATGCTGGTCGGCGCGCCCTCGTACATATCCCCGGAGCGGGCGCGCGGGCAGAAGCCCGGGCCGCCGGCCGACCTGTGGTCGCTGGGCGGCACGCTGTACGCGATGGTGGAGGGCCGGCCGCCGTACGACCGCGGGTCGGCGCTGGCCACGCTGACGGCGGTGATGACCGAGGAGCTCGTCGCGCCGAAGAACGCCGGGGCGCTGCTGCCGGTGATCGAGGGCCTGCTGGAGAAGGACCCGGCCGACCGGCTGGACGCCTCGCAGACCCGGTCGATGCTCAAGCGGGTCGTCGCCGAGGCCACCGCCAAGGCCGAGTCGACGACCGAGCACGCGATGCCGGTCAAGGCGGCCGCCGGTGCGGCGGGTTCGGCCCCGGCCGGGACGGTCGACGAGAAGGCCGAGGAGCAGCCGCCGGCCCCCGACGGCACCGCGAAGCGGACGATCGGCGGGCTGCTCGGGACCGTCCGGGTCGGCAGCAAGGCGAAGGACCAGGGGCCCGCGGCCGCCCCGGCGGTGGCCCCGGTGGCGGAGCCGGCCCGGCCCGCGGCGCCGGAGACCGAGCCGATCCGGCCGGTGACCAGCGAGTGGACGCTGGGCGCGACGCAGGCCGCGGGCGCCGACCCGCGCAAGGGCCGGCGGCGGCTGGCCGTGGTGACGATCGTCCTGGTGCTACTGCTGATCGCCGGGATCGTCGCGGTCGTGAAGGCCGTCGGCGGCTCGGACGGCAGCACGGCGCACGGCGCCGGCGCGACCTCGCCGGTCGCGGCCACCACGGAGGCGACGCCGAGCGGGTCCTCGGCGCCGAC
>NZ_JBFBDY010000113.1:0-17503 GCF_040683475.1 Kitasatospora sp. NPDC093558
CCGCGGGGCCCCCCGAGCCGCCGTCGCCCACGTCCGACCCCTCGCCGCCCGTCCCGGCCGTGGGCGTTCAGGCGGGCGTGCCGGCCGGGCCGGGGGCGCCCACCGGGCCCGTCGCGCCGGTGCCGCACACCATTGCGCCCGCGCGAGGACCGGCCAGGCGCCGCAGCACGGCGAAGATCGTCGGCATCGCGCTGGCCGTCGGCCTGGTCGCGGCCGTGGGCACCTTCTTCGCCACCCGGCACGTCGTCGGCCCCGGCCCCGGCCCCGACGCCGGCGACGACCCGTCGACGCCCGCCGTGACCACCTCCGCCGAGCCCGTGCCGACCGGCTCGGCGAGCGGCGGGCCGGTGCCCGCCGGCTACCAGTGGGTGGAGGACCCGGCCGGCTTCCGCTTCCTGCTGCCGTCCGCGTCCCCGGCCTGGCAGCGCATCCTCGGGAGCGACAACAACCAGATCTTCTACAGCCCCGACGGCAAGGTGCACTACCTGCAGTTCGCCGTCACCGTCGGCCAGTCGGTCAAGCCGCTGGAGCACATGCGGGAGATGGAGGCCAGCGTCTCCAAGGCGCAGAAGGAGTACAAGCAGCACAAGATCGCGGCCACCGCGGTCAACGGCCACGAGGCGGCCGTCTGGGAGTTCAGCTACGCGGCCAAGGAGGGCGGCCGCCGGCACGCGATCGAGACGGAGTTCCTCGACGAGGACGGCACCGCGTACGCGATCTACTCGTCCAGCCCCGAGAAGGGCAACGACTGGAACGAGGCCCTCCAGCGCTTCACCACGGTGCTCAACAGCTTCACGCCCACCCGCTGACCGGAGCGCCGGACGGGCCCGGCGCCCGCCCGCGCCCGACTGCGGCAGATTGTTGTTACCGACGGGTACCGCACCGGCCGCCGAGCGCCTAGGCTGCGCCGTATGTCGGACCTCACAGCAGATGCAGTGGCCACCGGACGTCCCGCCGCCGCTCCCGCGGGCGGCAACCCGGCTGCTCCCGGCGGCGGCCGGACCGTCGCCGGAGCCGTCCCGCCGTCCCTGGTCGCCCGGCTGGCCGGCGGTGTCACCGCGACCGGCGAGCCCAGTGTGGTGGAGACGATCGCCCCGCTGACCGGCGAGCGGCTCGCGAGCCTGCCGCAGTCCACCCCGTCCGACGTCGAGGTCGCCTTCCAGCTGGCCCGCCGCGCCCAGTCGGCCTGGGCCGCGCTGCCCGTCCGCCGCCGCGCCGCCGTCCTGCTGCGCTTCCACGACCTGCTGCTCAAGCGGCAGGACGAGGTCCTGGACCTGATCCAGGCCGAGACCGGCAAGGCCCGGCTGCACGCCTTCGAGGAGGTGCTCGCCGTCGCCATGGCCGCCCGGCACTACGGGCGCGCCGCGCACGGGTACCTGCGCGACAAGCGGCACGGCGGCGCGCTGCCGGTGCTCACCCAGGCGATCGAGGCCCGCCGCCCCAAGGGCGTGATCGGCCACATCTCGCCGTGGAACTACCCGCTGGAGCTGTCCGTCGGCGACGCCCTGCCCGCCTTCGCGGCCGGCAACGCCGTCGTCAACAAGCCGGACACGCAGACCGCGCTCACCGCGCTGTGGGCCCGCGAACTGCTCGTCGAGGCCGGGCTGCCGGCCGACCTGTGGCAGGTCGTGATCGGCGACGGGCCGGTGATCGGCCCGGCCGTGGTCGAGCACGCCGACTACGTCTCGTTCACCGGCTCCACCCGCACCGGCCGCGACGTCGCCCAGCGCGCCGCCGCCCGGCTGGTCGGCGCCTCGCTCGAACTCGGCGGCAAGAACGCCATGCTGGTGCTCGCCGACGCCGACCTCGACCGGGCCGCGGCGGGCGCCGTACGGGCCTGCTTCTCCTCCGCCGGGCAGCTCTGCATCTCCATCGAGCGCCTCATGGTGCACCGCTCGGTCGCCGACGCCTTCCTGGAGAAGTTCGCCGAGCGCACCCGCAACCTGCGCCTGGGCGGCGGCCTCGCGTACGGCGCCGACATGGGCTCGCTGGTCTCGGCCCGCCAGCTGGACACCACCACCCGGCACGTCGAGGAGGCCGTCAAGGCCGGCGCCACCGTACTGGCCGGCGGCCGCGCCCGGCCCGACCTCGGCCCGTTCTTCCACGAGCCGACCATCCTCGACGGCGTCACGCCGGACATGGCGGTCTGCGGCGAGGAGACTTTCGGCCCGGTCGTCTCCGTCTACCGCTTCGACACCGAGGACGAGGCGGTGGCCGCCGCCAACGCCACCCCGTACGGCCTCAACTCCAGCGTCTGGACCCGGGACCTGCGCCGCGGCCGGGCGGTCGCGGCCCGGCTGCGCACCGGCACGGTCAACGTCAACGAGGCGTACGCCGCCGCCTACGGCTCGGTCGCCTCGCCGATGGGCGGGATGGGCGACTCCGGGCTCGGCCGGCGCCACGGCGCGGAGGGCATCCTGCGGTTCACCGAGGCGCAGACCATCGCGACCCAGCGGCTGCTGCCGCTCGCGCCCTCGCTCGGGCTCGACGACCGGCAGTTCGCGGCGGTGTTCACCGGCGGGCTGCGGGCGCTGAAGGCGCTGCGCCTCAAGTAGCGCGGGTCGTGGCTGGGCCCGGCCGGTGGGCCGAACCAGTGGGCAGAGTAGGCATGTTCGGACGGCTGAAGGAGCAGTGGCAGATGGCGGGGTCCCCGGAACAGGGCGAGTTCGACTACGACGTGGTCGTGGTCGGCTCCGGCTTCGGCGGTTCGGTCGCCGCGCTGCGGCTGACCGAGAAGGGCTACCGGGTGGCCGTCCTGGAGGCCGGGCGGCGCTTCGACCGCGACGAACTGCCCAGGAACTCCTGGGACCTGCCGAACTACCTGTGGGCGCCGCAGCTCGGCCTGTACGGCATCCAGCGGATCCACCTGCTGGCCAACGTGCTGATCCTGGCCGGCGCCGGGGTCGGCGGCGGCTCGCTGAACTACGCCAACACCCTGTACGTGCCGCCGAAGGCGTTCTTCGAGGACCGCCAGTGGCGCCACATCACCGACTGGCAGGAGGAGTTGGCGCCGTTCTACGACCAGGCGCAGCGGATGCTCGGGGTGCGGCTCAATCCGACCGTCACGCCGTCCGACGTCCACCTCAAGGCGGCGGCCGAGCGGATGGGCGTCGGGGACACCTTCCACATGGCGCCGGTCGGGGTGTTCTTCGGGGACGGCAAGGACACCGACGGCACCGCCAAGGCCGCGCCCGGCGAGGAGCTCGCCGACCCGTACTTCGGCGGCGCCGGCCCGGCCCGCAAGGCGTGCGTGGAGTGCGGCGAGTGCATGACCGGCTGCCGGCACGGCGCCAAGAACATGCTCACCGAGAACTACCTGTACCTGGCCGAGAAGGGCGGCGCGGAGATCCACCCGCTCACCACGGTGGCCCGGATCCGGGAGTACGGCGGTGGTTACGCGGTGGACGTGCGCCGCACCGACTCGCGCTCGAAGACGGACCGGGTGAAGGCGGGCGCGCGGACCGTCACCGCCGCCAGGGTGGTGGTCGCGGCCGGCACCTACGGCACCCAGTCGCTGCTGCACCGGATGCGCGCGGACGGCCACCTGCCCCGCCTCTCGGCCCGGCTCGGCGAGCTGACCCGCACCAACTCCGAGGCACTGGTGGGCGCGCAGACCACCGACCGGCGCTACGGCACCCGCGCGGACTTCACCAAGGGCGTCGCGATCACCTCCTCGATCCACCCGGACGCGAACACCCACATCGAGCCGGTGCGCTACGGCAAGGGCTCGAACGCGATGGGCGCGCTGTCGATCGCCCAGGTCGCGGGCGGCGGCCGGACCCCGCGCTGGCTGCGCTACCTGGGCAACTCGGTGCGCCACCCGGTGACCTTCGCGCGCTCGATGAACCAGCACCGCTGGTCGGAGAAGACGATCATCGGCCTGGTGATGCAGTCGCTGGACAACTCGATCACGGTCTCGCTGAAGAAGGACCTGCTCGGCAAGGCCCGGCTGACCTCCAGCCAGGGCCACGGCGCGCCCAACCCGACCTGGATCCCGGCCGCCGAGGAGGGCGCCCGGGCACTCGCCGCGGAGATCAACGGCTTCGCGGGCAGCACCGCCGGCGAGATCTTCGACATCCCGATGACCGCCCACTTCCTCGGCGGCTGCCCGATCGGCGACACCGCCGAGACGGGCGTGGTCGACCCGTACCACCGGCTCTACGGGCACCCGGGGATCAGCGTCGTGGACGGCGCGGCCGTCTCCGCCAACCTCGGCGTCAACCCCTCGCTGACGATCACCGCGCAGGCCGAGCGCGCGATGTCGATGTGGCCCAACAAGGGCGAGGCCGACCCGCGGCCGGAGCCGGGCGCGGAGTACCGGCGCACCGCCGCCGTGGCGCCGGTGCGCCCGGCCGTGCCGAAGGACGCGTTCGGGGCGCTGCGGCTGCCGCTGCTGCCCGTCCCGGAGGTGCCGAAGAAGCGCGGATGACGCGCGGCGGGAGGCCAACACGCCAGGCCTGGACGCTGGTTGACATCCGTTCGGATCCGATGGGATAAACGGGCTCCCTGGGCGACCAGGGACTCGTCGAGCGGGGGGGAACGCGGTTCATGGCCATCTGCGCATCGTGCGGCGCGGCTTCGGTGGACGGCGCGCGCGCCTGTGCCGCGTGCGGACGGCCGTCGGCGCCCCCGCCGCCACCGCCTCCCGCGGCGCCGCCTGTTGTGCCGCCCGCAGTGCCGCCTGTAGTGCCGCTGACCAAACCGCCCGCGATGCCGCCTGCGGCGCCGACGACCGGGTACGCGCCCCCGCCGCCCGGCCACCCCGCGCCCCACCCGCCCGGTGCCGGGGCGCCCGAGCTGGGCGCCTGGGGTGCCGGGCAGCCGTACGACCCGGCGGCCGGGCAGTCGCCCGCGCTGCGCTGGCTGACCGGCACGGACTGGCGCCCGGCGCTGCTCGCCCTGCTCGCGCCGACCGCCGTCCTGCTGGTCGCCGCGCTGATCGCGGCGATGCCGGGCGACTACGGCGACTCCGCCACCATCGTCCAGATCCCCGGGTTCGGCGACCGCTTCGGCGCCGCCCTCGCCATGGCGCTCGGCGCGCTCGGCGCCCCGTTCAAGCTCTCCTACGCGATCCACTGGCGCGGCAGCGACAGCGACTTCGGGATCACGGCACGGCTGATCCCGCTGACCGTCACCGCGCTCTGGGTGTTCGCGCTCTGGCTCGGCCTGCGGACGCTCTCCCGCCGGCGGCAGGAGCGCACGGCCCAGCAGATGACCCGCGGCCAGGCGGCCGGCGAGGCGCTGCGCACCGCGGTGGTCGCCGCGGGGGTGACTCTGCTGGTCGGCCTCGTCGCCGGGACGAGTTGGAGCCCCTACCTGCCCGGCACCCCCACCGGGTTCGGGCGGAGTTCGGCGATCACCTACACCGCGGACTCCGGCTGGCCGGAGGCGGTCGGCTGGAGCGCGCTGCTCGCCGGGCTGGTCGCGTTCGCCGTGTACGGCACCGACGCGCTGCGCTGGGCGGCCTGGCGCAACCGGACGATCCGCGGCTGGGCGGTGGCGGCGCTGGCGGCCGGGCAGGTGCTCGCGCTGCTGGTCGGTCTCGCCTCGGTGGTGGCGTTCATCCTGGTCGCGGCGACCAGTGAGGGCTGGCAGACGGCGGTGTCGGTGGCCTTCCTGCCCAACCTCGGACTGATGCTGATCGGCATCGGCTCGGGGGCGACGGTCCGCGGCGAGGGCGGGCCGGGCGGCGGGGGCGCGGAGTGGAGCGGCTCGGACGACGGCTACCACCGCGTCCAGGAGTTCTCCTTCTTCGACCTGCACGGCGAGACCGCCGACTGGCGCTTCACCGGCCTGCTGGCCGTCGCCGCGGTGGCCCTGCTGGCCTGGACGGCTCACCGCCGCCGGCTCGACGCGGCCGACCGGATCCGGCTGGCGGTGCTGTACGCGGCCGGGCTGACCCTGCTCATGGTGATCTCCGGCGCCGCGACCACGGCCGTCGGCAGCGCGCCGACGCGCTCCGACCCGGCCACCGTCGCCTACTCGGCGAGCCTGGTCTTCGGCCCGCTGCTCGCGGCCAACGTGTTCTGGGCGGCGATCGGCGCACTGGCGCTGCCTCCGCTGCTGGCCGCCGCGACGGGCGGGCGGGGTGCCGGCGAAGTCACGTACGCGGCCGTGCCGCCGCAGGGCCCGCCGGACGGGTACGGCTACGGCGGGTATGCGGGGTACGACCACGGGACCGCCGGTGCCGGCGCCGGTGAGCCCGAGCCGTACCGGCCGGAAGTCGGGGTGAGCGACGTGGTCGGCTCGCACGAGGGGCCGTCGGACCGGGCGCCGGGCGGCCCGGTGGCGGGCCCCCGGGACGGCGAGGGCCCGGTCGACCCGAGCGTCTGGCGCGACCACCCCTAAAGCGCGCACCCGCAGCGCGACCACCCCCAACGCGCGCCCAGGTGTATCGGAGGCCGGACAGGGCAAAGGGCCCCGCGGGGGAACGGGGCCCTTTGTCGCTCAGCACGCGGCGTCAGGGCTGCGCCGGTGCTGGGGTGACGGCGCCGGGGGAGGAGCGCCGTCATTCGGTTGGCTTCGGGACCGCGCCCGGATGCGGCTCCGGCGTGGGTGGCCGGCGGCGCGGGGCGCGCACGCTCGCGGTGCGTCGGGTCGGCGCACAGGCCTGCGCCGGACATTCGCTCACGGAGCGTGAGGTGGTGACCGTTGCCACCCCGGGTCGCGGCGGCAGCGGTCCCGGTCTCCGCAGTGGGCCTTCGGCCGCCGGGAGAACCGCTTCTACGGAGCATCGTGCTGGACGGAGGGCTTGCTCTGCAACCGGTTCGGCACAGTTCGTCCGGGTCCATTTTGCGTCGGTGAGCTCCGCTTCGCTCCATCGATGATCACGGTGCGTAGTGGTCGAGTCGGTTGCGGCGCACGGGGACGCGCGTAGCGGCGCGGGACGGGGAGGGGTGTGCGCCCCAGGGCGCACACCCGGGGTCGTACCGGGGTGCAGCGACCGGCCCCGGGCGTCCCCGGGGCCGGCCGCCCCACCTCACGGTCCAGTCGCGGCCGGGGTCGCTGTCCCCTGCTGGCCGGCCGCGGCACCCGCGCACGGTCCCACGGCGCGCCGCGCCCGGCCTGGCCGGAACGGCGGCGGCGCCACGTGCGCCGGCGGACTGGAATGGAGCTCCACGCGTGGTCCTGCGTGACGTGCGGCGGCGCCCCGCGCCCGGGGCGGAGGCGGCGCGTCTGGCGGGCGCGGCGCGGTCTCACGTCGTGTGAAGCAACGAAGCTCGGGCCCGCCCGGTCACGGTCCCTTGGACGTGCAGACGAGTGAAACCGGGCAGCCCGGTAGAATCGGGCTCAGACACCCCCACCCGTCGCCGTCGCGGCCCCTGCCAGGGCCGCGTGCCGAGCGACACCTCGATACCGCTGCCGGAAGGCCGTCTGTGTCCGCTGCAATTCCCGCCCAGTCCGTACCTGAGACCGACACCGTGCTGGTCGTCGACTTCGGTGCCCAGTACGCCCAGCTCATCGCCCGCCGGGTGCGTGAGGCCCGGGTCTACAGCGAGATCGTGCCGAGCTCCATGCCGGTCGCCGAGATGCTCGCCAAGAACCCGAAGGCGATCATCCTGTCCGGTGGCCCGTCCTCGGTCTACGAGGAGGGCGCGCCGCAGCTCGACCGCGCGATCTTCGAGGCCGGCGTCCCGGTGTTCGGCATGTGCTACGGCTTCCAGCTGATGGCCAAGACGCTCGGTGGCACCGTCGACAACAGCGGCGCCCGCGAGTACGGCCGCACCCCGCTGACCGTCAGCCGCTCCGGCTCCACCCTGTTCGAGGGCGTCCCGGCGAAGCACTCGGTGTGGATGTCGCACGGCGACGCCTGCTCCGCGGCGCCCGAGGGCTTCACCGTCACCGCCTCCACCGACGTGGTGCCGGTCGCGGCGTTCGAGAACGACGAGGCGCGGCTCTACGGCGTCCAGTACCACCCCGAGGTGCTGCACTCCGACCACGGCCAGCAGATCCTGGAGCACTTCCTCTACCGCGGCGCCGGCCTCGCCCCGACCTGGACGACGGGCAACGTCGTCGAGGAGCAGGTCGCGCTGATCCGCGAGCAGGTCGGTATCAAGCGCGCCATCTGCGGCCTGTCCGGCGGCGTGGACTCCGCGGTCGCCGCGGCCCTGGTCAACAAGGCCATCGGCGACCAGCTGACCTGCGTCTACGTCGACCACGGCCTGATGCGCAAGGGCGAGACCGAGCAGGTCGAGAAGGACTTCGTCGCGGCCACCGGCGTGCAGCTGAAGGTCGTCGACGCGGCCGAGCGCTTCCTGGACGCGCTGAAGGGGGTCACCGACCCCGAGGAGAAGCGCAAGATCATCGGCCGTGAGTTCATCCGGGTCTTCGAGCAGGCCCAGGCCGAGATCATCGCCGAGGCGGGCGAGCACGGCGAGTCGGTCGACTTCCTGGTCCAGGGCACCCTGTACCCGGACGTCGTGGAGTCCGGCGGCGGCACCGGCACCGCCAACATCAAGTCCCACCACAACGTCGGCGGCCTGCCCGAGGACCTCCAGTTCCAGCTGGTCGAGCCGCTGCGCAAGCTGTTCAAGGACGAGGTCCGGATGGTCGGCCAGGAGCTCGGCCTGCCGGAGGAGATCGTCCAGCGTCAGCCGTTCCCGGGCCCGGGCCTCGGCATCCGCATCGTCGGTGAGGTCACCAAGGAGCGCCTGGACCTGCTCCGCGACGCCGACGCGATCGCCCGCGAGGAGCTGACCGCGGCCGGTCTGGACCGCGAGATCTGGCAGTGCCCGGTCGTGCTGCTCGCCGACGTGCGCAGCGTGGGCGTGCAGGGCGACGGCCGCACCTACGGTCACCCGATCGTGCTACGTCCGGTGTCCTCCGAGGACGCCATGACCGCCGACTGGTCGCGCCTGCCCTACGACGTGCTGGCCAAGATCTCCACCCGGATCACCAACGAGGTGCGCGACGTGAACCGCGTCGTCGTCGACGTCACCAGCAAGCCGCCGGGCACCATCGAGTGGGAGTAGTCACTCCCGCCGGCCCGGGCAGTGGGTGCCGGGCCGGAGCCTGAACGGCCGCGCCGTCGTTCCCTTGGTGAGGGAGCGGCGGCGCGGCCGTTCGCGGTCGTGGGGCCTCCCGAAAGGTGGTCCTCCCACCGAAAGCGTTCACGAGCGGGCAGAATGCGGACCGGACCTGTCAGGATCGGCAGGCCGCGAGGGAAGGTGTGAGGCATGTCGGAGGCTGGCAGCTCCGTGGCGGTCGGCGGGGGAGCGGACGGCCGGGCGGACCGGGCGGCCCAGCGGCGGGCGTTCGCGACCCGGTTCGCGATGCTGCCGCTGCGGCTCTTCCTCGGCGTCACCTTCGTCTACGCGGCCCTCGACAAGCTGTCCGACGCGCACTACCTGGCCGGCGCGGGCGATCCGGCGTCGTTCGTCTCGCAGACCCAGGCGGTCAGGTCCGCGAGCCCGGTCTCCTTCCTGCTCGGCCCCGCCCTGGACGCGCCGACCCTGTTCGCGCTCCTCGTGGCGTTCGGCGAGCTGGCCGTCGGCCTCGGCACGCTGCTCGGCCTGTGGGGCCGGGTCGCGGCGCTCGGCGGCGCGGCGATCAGCCTGGGCCTGTGGCTGACCGTCAGCTGGAACGTCTCGCCGTACTACCTCGGCAACGACCTGATCTACCTGCTCGCCTGGACGCCGCTCCTGCTGGCCGGCACCCCGGAGCTGTCGGTGGACGGCTACCTCGCGCGGCGCGCCGGGCGGGACCGCGAGCGCGGGCTGACCGAGGACCACGTGCGGCGCCGGGCCCTGATGGACGGCGGGATCGCGGCCGTCGCGATCGGCGGCGCCGGGCTGCTGACCGGCTCGCTCACCCGGACGTTCGGGCGGGACAAGACGACGGCGCCGAAGCAGTCCGCGGCCCCGGTCGCGACGCCCTCCGCACCCGCAGGGCCGGCCCCCTCGGTGGCCGCCGCGAGCGTGCCGGTCGGCGGCTCGGCCCAGGTCAAGGACCCGGCGACGGGCGACGCGGTCTACATCGTGCAGCCCAAGGCCGGTCAGTACTGCGGCCTCTCCGCGGTCTGCACGCACTCCGGCTGCGCGGTGGACGCCCCGAAGAACGGCCAGCTGTACTGCCCGTGCCACGGCTCCCGGTTCGACGCGGCCACCGGCGCCGTGGTCAACGGGCCGGCCACCAAGCCGCTCGCGAAGTACGCCGTCACGAAGAGCGGCGACAAGCTGAACCTCGGCCCGCAGCAGAGCTGAGCTCCGGTTCCCCGGAGCCCGTCGGACGGGCTACTCCTCGCCGCCGGACCGGCCGCGGCGGGCCACCGCCGCGACCGCGCCGGCCAGGCCCCCGGCGCCGAGCACGATGAAGGTGACGGGGATGACGATCCGTCCGTTCACCGACTGGTCGTTGACCGCCGCGACCAGGTAGACCAGCGCGATCACGGTGAACAGTGCGCCCGCGGCCAGCGAGAACAGGTCGATCCGGTGCTTCCTCACTTCTGGACCACCTTGATGTTGCCGAGCCCGACCTCCAGCATGAGGTCGAGCGTGCCCTTGGACGGCCGGTCGGTGCCGGGGTGGATCTCGTAGGTGTGGCGGCCGCTGCTGTCGCTGCCGTCGATGCCGGGGACGGTGATGTTGCCAAGCCCCATCTGGGTGACCACGTTCACGGTGACGTCGGAGGGCACCACGACCGTCAGGTCGCCCGCGCCCATCTCCACCCGGCTGGAGAGGCTGGCCCCGGCCGGGTCCAGCCCGCTCAGGTCGAGCCGGGCCTGGCCGGCCCCGAGGCCGTAGCTCTCCTTCAGCTGGGACGCCGAGGTGACCGTCCAGGTGCGGTCGCCGAAGGCGTTCTGCAGCGAGTTCGGCGAGCGGCCGACGAAGACCAGGCCCAGGGTGAGCAGCAGGCCGATCGCGGCCAGCTTGCGGGCCCGGCCGAACTTCGCGCCGACCAGCAGGGTCAGACCCACCACCAGCAGGGCGGTGGCCAGCACGGTCGAGCTCACCACGGTGACGCTGTTGTGGCCCGCGGTGGCGGACCAGACCGCGGCGCCCGCGCCGATCGCCAGCAGGAAGCCGAAGAACCCGAGCGCCGAGCGCTCCTTCGGGTGCCGGACGACGGTCGGCTTCGGCGGCGCCGCGGGGCCCGCCTTGCGCAGCGGGTCCCCCTCGGGCAGGTCGGTGCGCTGCCACCACGGCTGGGACGGCGTGCCGGGCGGGGGCACCGGGGTGCCGTACGGGGGTGTGGTGCCGGTCTTCGGTGCGCCGGTCTTGGGCGGCGTGCCCGTGGCGCCGTAGGGGTTCCGCTCAGGGTGGCGAGGGTCCCACAGGTAGCCGGTGGGGCCGGGGGCCGGGGTGTCGGCGGGGACGGTGCCGGCGGCGCGCTCGGCGGCGTGCCGGGCGCGGGCCGACTCCTCCTCGGCCGCGTCCTTCCAGGGCCAGACGAACGGGGCGCCGGGCGTCCCCGGCTCGGGGAAGTAGCGGTCGTACGGGCCGCCGCGGCGGCGACCGCGGGCCCGGGCCCGGCGGCGCTCCGGGTCGTAGCGCACCGCCAGGAAGACCAGCCCGGCGAGGAGCAGGAGCGGGAACATCTGGTCGCCGTCGCCCATCGAGGAGAAGAACACCCCGGTGCCGATGACGGTCAGGAGCACCGCGCCGACCGACTGGCCGTCGACCCGGCCGGTGAGCACCCGCTGGAGCTCGGTGCGCCCGCCGCGGCCGGCGCCCTTGCCGTCCGGCGAACCCTCGGTCGGGACGATCAGCCAGGCCAGGCCGTACAGGAAGAGGCCGAGCCCGCCGGAGAGGCAGAGCACGACGGTGACGACGCGGAAGACCACCGGGTCGATGTCCAGATGCCGCCCCAGGCCGCCGCAGACGCCGGCCACCACGCGGTGGTGCTCGGCCCGGGTCAGCGGCGGGCGGTCGGGTTCCGGCGGGGCGGCGGCCCCGGCGTCCTGGATGCGGTGGTCCTCGGTCATGGGCACCATCCTCCCGGGCCGTGCCGCCGGGCCCAACCGGTAGTGGCCCTGTCCGCACCCTGACTTGTCCCTGATAAGGGGTAGGGCCGCACCCTGATGCGCCGGCGGGCGCCCGCGTGGAACCATCGGTGCCGTGGCAGCACCCGGTACCGATCCCCGTCCCCTCGCCCCCGACGCCCCGCCGCCGTCGGGCGGCGAACCGAACGCGTCCGACGGCGGCCGTCCGCCGTACCGCCGGCTCTACCGCAGCCCGCACGGGCGGATGCTCGGCGGCGTCGCGCACGGCCTCGCGGTGCACCTCGGGCTGCCGGTGCGGTGGGTGCGGCTGGCGTTCGTGCTGCTGTTCTTCGCGCAGGGGATCGGCGGGCTGCTGTACGCGGCGTTCTGGTTCGTGGTGCCGATCGGCATCGGCGAGCCCTCGCAGCGCGGCGGCGCGCACTGGGTGTACGTCAACGGCACGTTCGTGCCCGCCTCGCAGTGGCACGGGCCGACCACGCCGCTGACCAAGTCCGAGCAGCACAGCGGCTGGAGCGGCTGGGTGGGCCGGCTGCGCGAGCTGCTCCAGCACGCCCTGCAGGGCGAGCCGGTCGCGCAGACCGCCGCCGCCGAGGGCGAGGCCGCCGCCCGTCCGGCGGCCAAGAACGGGCAGGGCGGTCTCGGCCAGCTCGCCGCGCTGGTCATGGTCGTCATCGGCCTGATCGCGCTGCTCAACGTTCTCGGCTGGCAGACCGCCAAGCCGTACACCTGGCCGCTGCTGGCGATCGGCGTCGGCGTCGCGCTGGTGTGGCGGCAGGCCGACGACTCCCGCTGGCAGCGCTGGTTCGGCCTGGAGGAGGGCGAGAAGCGGCGCGGCGCCTACACCCGGGTCGGCGCGGGTGTCCTGCTCGCGGTGGCCGGCACGATCGCCCTGCTCGCCATGCAGGGCAGCGGCTCGACGCTCGGCTCGGTCATCGAGGCCTCGATCGCGGTGCTCGCCGGCGTGCTCGTGCTGCTCGGCCCGTACGGGCTGCGGCTCTGGCAGGACCTCGGGGCCGAGCGCACCGCCCGCATCCGCGCCCAGGAGCGCGCCGAGATCGCCGCGCACATCCACGACTCGGTGCTGCACACGCTCACCCTGATCCAGCGCCGGGCCGAGGACCCCAAGGAGGTGCTGCGGCTGGCCCGCTCGCAGGAGCGCGAGCTGCGGCTGTGGCTGTACCGCCCGGAGGCCGCCGCCGAGGCCGCGCCGGAGACCATGGCGGAGACCCTGCGCTCGGTCGTCGCCGAGGTCGAGGACCGGCACGGCGTCCCGGTCGAGCTCGTGATCGTCGGCGACTGCCCGATGGACGAGAAGATCGCGGCACAGATGCAGGCCGCGAGGGAGGCGACCGTCAACGCGGCCAAGTACGGTGGCGGGGGACCGGTCCAGGTCTACGCGGAGGTCGAGGGGAGGACGGTGTCGGTGTTCGTGCGCGACCACGGCCCCGGCTTCGACCCCGACACGGTGCCCGAGGACCGGATGGGCGTACGGGAGTCGATCATCGGCCGGATGAAGCGCAACGGCGGCACCGCCCGGGTGCGGCCCGCGCCGGACGGCGGCACCGAGGTCGAGCTGGAGATGGAGAGAACGAATGACTGAGGCAGCGCCGATGGGGGTCCCCCCGGCCGACGGCTTGGGGCGTACGGCTCGGGTCGTGCTGGTGGACGACCACCGGATGTTCCGGACCGGGGTCCGGGCCGAGATCGGGCGGACCGCGGAGACCGGCATCGACGTGGTCGGCGAGGCGGACGACGTCGAATCGGCGGTCCGCGTCGTCGCCGAGACCAGGCCGGACGTCGTGCTGCTCGACGTCCACCTGCCCGGTGGCGGCGGCGTCGAGGTGCTGCGGCGCTCGGCGGGCGTGATGACCGGCGAGCAGGGGGTCAAGTTCCTCGCGCTGTCGGTGTCGGACGCGGCCGAGGACGTCATCGGCGTCATCCGCGGCGGCGCGCGCGGCTACGTCACCAAGACGATCACCGGGAACGACCTGGTCAACGCGATCTTCCGGATCGCCGACGGGGACGCGGTGTTCTCGCCCCGGCTCGCGGGCTTCGTGCTGGACGCCTTCGCGGCCACCGACACCCCGCCGGTCGACGAGGACCTCGACCGCCTCACCCAGCGCGAGCGCGAGGTGCTGCGCCTGATCGCGCGCGGGTACGCGTACAAGGAGATCGCCAAGCAGCTGTTCATCTCGGTGAAGACGGTCGAGAGCCACGTCTCCGCCGTCCTGCGCAAGCTCCAGCTGAGCAACCGGCACGAGCTCACCCGGTGGGCCACCGCGCGCCGCCTGGTCTGAGACCGTCCGCACGGGCCCGTCCGGCCCAGGGCCCCGCATCGATGAGCCTGCCTGGGCCGGGCGGGCTTGTCGGTGCGGGGCCATAGACTCGGAGTGCCATGAGTAGCCTCTTTGACGACCTCCCGCTCCCCGGTTTCGAGGCCCCCGCCGCCGGGTCGAAGCAGCCCGCCGCCACCCCCCTCGACGAGGAGCCCCCGCCGTTCGAGGACGACGTCCCGTACGACGCGTACGAGGAGGCGATCCCGGAGGGGCTCTTCCACACCACGGCTTTCAATGAGCCCGGGGGCGCCGCCGAGGCCGAGCGCGACGCCTGGTACCGCAACGGCGCCGCCCGTACGGTGGTCGACCCGGCGCAGCTGCTGGAGGGCATGAACGACCCCCAGCGCGAGGCCGTCCTGCACGCCGGCTCGCCGCTGCTCATCGTGGCCGGCGCCGGCTCCGGCAAGACCCGGGTGCTCACCCACCGCATCGCCCACCTGCTCGGCGCCCGCGGCGTGCAGCCCGGCGAGATCCTGGCGATCACCTTCACCAACAAGGCCGCCGGCGAGATGCGCGAGCGCGTCGAGCAGCTGGTCGGCCCGCGCGCCCGGGCGATGTGGGTCTCCACCTTCCACAGCGCGTGCGTGCGGATCCTGCGCCGCGAGTCCAAGGTGCTGGGCTTCACGTCCAGCTTCTCGATCTACGACTCGGCCGACTCGCAGCGGCTGATGTCGCTGGTCTGCCGCGACCTCGACCTGGACCCGAAGCAGTTCCCGCCGAAGTCCTTCACGGCGAAGGTCAGCAACCTCAAGAACGAGCTGATCGACGAGGAGACCTTCGCCGACCAGGCCGCCAACCCGATGGAGAAGAAGCTCGCCGAGGCGTACGCGCTCTACCAGCGGCGGCTGCGCGAGGCCAACGCCCTCGACTTCGACGACATCATCATGACGACGGTGAACCTGCTCCAGGCCTTCCCCGACGTCGCCGAGCACTACCGCCGGCGCTTCCGGCACATCCTGGTCGACGAGTACCAGGACACCAACCACGCCCAGTACATGCTCGTCCGGGAGCTGAGCGGGGGCTCCGTCGCCGCCGCGCCCAAGCGGACGGTGGACGGGGAGTTCGTGAACCCGGCCGCCGCGCACCTCGCCGAGGTGCCGCCCGCCGAGCTGTGCGTCGTCGGTGACGCGGACCAGTCGATCTACGCCTTCCGCGGCGCGACGATCCGCAACATCCTCCAGTTCGAGGAGGACTACCCGAACGCGACGACGATCCTGCTGGAGCAGAACTACCGCTCCACGCAGACGATCCTCAGCGCCGCCAACGCCGTCATCGAGCGCAACGCCAACCGGCGCGAGAAGAAGCTCTGGACGGCCGGCGACCACGGCGAGAAGGTCATCGGCTACGTCGCCGACGACGAGCACGGCGAGGCGCAGTTCATCGCCGACGAGATCGACCGGCTCACCGACAAGGGCGAGGCCAAGCCCGGCGACGTCGCGATCTTCTACCGCACCAACGCCCAGTCCCGCGTGTTCGAGGAGGTGTTCATCCGGGTCGGCCTGCCGTACAAGGTCGTCGGCGGGGTGCGCTTCTACGAGCGCAAGGAGGTCCGGGACGTCCTCGCGTACCTGCGGGTGCTCTCCAACCCCGAGGACACCGTGCCGCTGCGCCGGATCCTCAACGTGCCCAAGCGCGGCATCGGCGAGCGGGCCGAGGCGATGATCGACGCGCTCGCCTCGCGGGAGCGGATCTCCTTCCCGCAGGCGCTGCTGCGGGTCGACGAGGCGTACGGGATGGCCGCGCGCTCGGCCAACGCCGTCAAGAAGTTCAACACCCTGATGGCCGGGCTGCGCCAGGTCGTCGAGTCGGGCGCGGGCCCGGCGGCGGTGCTGGAGGCCGTCCTGGAGGAGACCGGCTACCTGGCCGAGCTCCAGGCCTCCACCGACCCGCAGGACGAGACCCGGGTGGAGAACCTCCAGGAGCTCGCCTCCGTCGCCCTGGAGTACGAGCAGGACCCGGGCGAGCGGCCGGACGCCGGCGAGGACGGCGCGCCGCCGGTCGGCTCGCTGGCCGACTTCCTGGAGCGGGTCGCGCTTGTCGCCGACTCCGACCAGATCCCGGACGAGGACGAGGAGGGCCAGGGCGTCATCACGATGATGACCCTGCACACCGCCAAGGGCCTGGAGTTCCCGGTGGTCTTCCTGACCGGCATGGAGGACGGGATCTTCCCGCACATGCGGGCCCTCAACCAGGTCAAGGAGCTGGAGGAGGAGCGCCGCCTCGCCTACGTCGGGCTGACCCGGGCGCGCGAGCGGCTCTACCTGACCCGCTCGGTGCTGCGCAGCGCGTGGGGCCAGCCCTCGTACAACCCGGCCTCGCGGTTCCTGGAGGAGATCCCGGAGAAGCTGGTGGAGTGGAAGCGGACGGGGGCGGCGCAGGCGCCGGCCGCGCGCGGCTTCTCCTCGGGCTCCTCGTGGGGCAAGTCCTCGTCCGGCGGCCGGAGTTCGCGGAGCGGCTCGTCCGCCTCGGCCGCGCCGAAGGCGGGCTGGGGGCAGTCGGCGCGGCGCTCGGGCCAGGTCGTGGAGCGCGAGGCCGTCTCGCTCGCGGTCGGGGACCGGGTCACCCACGACACCTTCGGGCTGGGCACCGTGGTCGCCGTCACGGGTGTCGGCGACCGCGCCCAGGCCACGGTGGACTTCGGCTCGGATGGCCGCAAGCAGCTGCTCCTGCGCTACGCGCCGGTGGAGAAGCTGTAGGGCCCTAACGCGGGTCCAGGCCGTTCGAGAGGAACCACGGCAGCGGGTCGACCGGCCCGCTGCCCGGCGGCCGGATCTCGAAGTGCAGGTGCGGTCCGGTGCTGTTGCCGCTGCTGCCGACGAAGGCGATGACGTCGCCCTGCTTCACCGGGCCCTTGCGGACCTTGTAGCCGCGCAGGTGGCAGAACCAGGCCTCGGTGCCGTCGTTCATCTTCAGTATCGACATGTAGCCGTAGAACGGGTTCCACTGCGTACGGATCGTGCCGTCGCTGACGGCGTAGACCTCGGAGCCGCCGTCCACCGGGAAGTCGATGCCGGTGTGGCGGTTGGCCCAGTGGGTGCCGGCCGCGCCGAACAGTTCGCCGAGGCCGTGCTGGGCGACCGGCATGACGACCTTCGGCTGCGGGGCCGCGGGCGGCGCGGGCTGGGCGCTCGGGCCGTCCGTGGGCTGGGCGCCGGCCAGCGGCTGGCGGGCGTCGCCGCGCGAGGCCTGGGAGTGGTCGCCCGCGCCCGCGACGGCCTGCTGGGCC
>NZ_JBFBDY010000114.1:0-17494 GCF_040683475.1 Kitasatospora sp. NPDC093558
CGGCACCCCCGCCTCACAACGGGTGCCGGGCTCTCGCGTGTGGTGCGGGGCTCAGCCCGGCAGAACGCCGGTCAGCCCGCCCACCAGCGGGAGGTCCTTGGCGCCGCCGCCCGCGCTCAGCGGACCGGTCAGCGTGCCGGTGCCGACCGGCGCGAGGCCCTGGTCGGGCTGCACGGTCGCGCCGTTGTTGAGCAGGTCGGCCGAGGAGTTGGCCCACGGGTCCAGCCGCAGGCCCTTGATCGGCGCGACGCCGTAGCCGAGCCCGGAGGTCGTCCCGTTCAGCGCCTGGCCGACGTCGGTCTTCGTCAGCGTGGCCGGGCCCGCCTCCGGGGCCGGGTGCGCGGCGGTGGCGGCCTGCGCGGAGCCCGCGCCGAGCAGCACCGCGGCGCCGACGGCGGCGGCCAGCCCGGCCCCGCCCTTCTTCGAAAGCATGCGGATCACCCTTCGGTGGATCGGGAGCCGGTCGGCCGGCGGCCGGCCGGGGAGAAAGGGGCCGTCCGGAGATGCCGAACTGCCCCCCGGCCGGTTGGTCGGGGGGCAGTTCGGCCGGAACGCGTGCCGACCGAAGGATCAGCAGTCGTCCTCGTCGTGGTGCTTGGGCAGGTCCACGTTGGCGCAGCTGTTGCCGAAGGCGGGGTTCAGCAGGCCGGCCAGGTTGACGGAGTTGCCGCACAGGTTGATCGGGATGTGGATCGGCACCTGGATCTGGTTGCCCGAGCCGACACCGGGGGAGTTGGCAGCCACGCCCTCGGCGCCCGCGCTCGCGGCGGCGGAGCCCGCGGCGCCCAGCACCAGGCCGGCAGCGGCGGCGGAAAGGACGGCGGCCTTCTTCACGTTCTGCATGGGGGTTGATCTCCTCGATCACACACGGGTGGAGCGTGCCGCGCCCGGTCGTGAGGGGCGCGGCACGGACTCGGTGAATCAGCAGTCGCCGGGGGCGGCGACCGGCGGGTTCAGCCGAGGTTGGCGCACTTGTTGCCGAAGGCGGGGTTCAGCAGGCCGATGACGTTGACGGTGTTGCCGCAGACGTTGATCGGGACGTGCACCGGGATCTGGATCTGGTTGCCGGAGAGCACGCCCGGGGAGCCGGCGGCCACACCCTCGGCGCCCGCGCTGGCGAAGGCGCCGCCGGCCGCACCGAGGACCAGGCCGGTGGTGGCCAGCGTCAGGACGGCGGCCTTCTTGAAGTTACGCATGTTCTTTCCTCCGATTTCTGCCCGACGGATGGGAAATGTCGGGAACCGGGCGAGCAGGAATGCTCGCCCGCTGACTGTGGGATTGCCGTGGTTTTTCACTCCGTCGGCGCAATCCGGCGTGTGCCGCCCATGGCTCGGGCGTCGACGCGGCCGCCGTGTTGCAGCGCCTCGCGAGCAATTCCCGCACGGCCGGGAGCGCTCGGGCGAAGGCGCGACCAGGAGGAATTCCCGGTCAGGCGTTCAGGCAGCTGTTGCCGAACGCCGGGTTCAGGGCGCCCGCGCCGTCGACCGAGTTGCCGCACACGTTGAGCGGGATGTGCACGGGGATCTGCACGGAGTTGCCCGAGACCACGCCGGCCGAGCCGGCCGCGACACCCTCGGCGGACGCGCCGTGCAGGTGGTGGGCGGATGCGGCGCCGGCGCCGGCGGCGAGCAGGGCGGCGGTGGCCGCGGTGCCGGCGACGCCGTGGGCGAGCTTGCGCATGGGCGGTACTCGATTCGTCTGTAGGGGCGGGTGGAGCGTGTTCCGCCTGAGAGAACGAGGCAGGGAGCGAGGGGAAACGGTCGGGTCCGCTGATCACCCGAATGCCGGGTACGTCCCCCATTGCGCCACTTGGGTGACATGGCATGCGCGCTCGCAACCGCGTCCGACGGGTCTCGTTCTAGATGTCGCACTCCCCGTGCATCTCTGTTGAACAGTCAGGAGGCTCGTATGAGCATCAAGAAGACGGCCGCTGTCGGCGCCGCCGTGGTGGGTCTCGTCGCCGCGGGTGCGGGCACCGCGATGGCCAGCGCGGGCGCCGAGGGCGTCGCCGCGGGTTCCCCGGGTGTCATCTCCGGCAACCAGATCCAGATCCCGGTGCACATCCCGGTGAACCTGTGCGGCAACTCCGTCGACGTCATCGGCGGGCTGAACCCGGCGTTCGGCAACCACTGCGCCAACGTGGGCTGATTCCGCACCCGGTTCGGCCGGGTCGAGCCGCCGTACCGCGCTTCCCTCCTGGGGTGCGGGCGGCGGCTCTTCGCATGTCCGGCGGGCTTCCGGCGGGTTTCCGGCGCCCTGCGGAGCGTCAACTTCCGCTGCTGTCACGAGTCTTGTTGCGTTACTTGTCAGTACTTAGAATGTGAGACCTGCTCACCTTTCTGCTCCGCGTTCTTGCTCCGCGCCGCTCGGCGCCCCCTCCGGGCGGCTCCCCCACCCCCGCAAGGAGTCGCGTGTGATCAGGTCACGACTGTCGGCGGCGCGCAGAATCCGGACGGTTGCGCGCCGCTCCCCGTACGGCGCACTTCTCGCCGTGGGCGCCCTCGTCGCCACCCTCGGCCTGGCCGGCGCACCCGCCGCCCTCGCCGACGGTGCCCCCGCGGCCGACGGTGCCCGCCCGGCCGCGATCGTCGCCCTCGGCGACAGCGCCATCTCCGGGGAGGGCGCCGGCACCGACACCGGCGACGCCTACTTCCCGGACACCGACACCCCCACCAACTACTGCCACCGGCACCCGAAGTCGGAGATCTTCGTCACCGACATCCCCGGCGTGACCCCGATCGACCTCGCCTGCTCCGGCGCCCAGACCGGCGACCTGGTCAGCGACCCGGAGCTGGCCAAGATCACCGGCGGCGGCAGCGGCGACTTCGGCGAGCCCAAGCAGGACGTCAAACTCGCCGACGCGGCAAGCAAGTTCGACGTCAAGATGGTCGTCGTCACGATCGGCGCCAACGACGACTTCGACTTCAGCGGGATCATGATGCACTGCCTCGCGCAGTACTTCCCGATCCCGAAGAGCCAGGGCTGCCGCGACACCATCGGCAGCGCCGACATCGCCCAGCGGGCCAAGCGCGTCCAGCCCAAGGTCGTCGCGGCGCTGCAGAACATCCGCCAGACCATGCGCCGGGCCGGCTACGCGGACTCCTCCTACCAGCTGGTCTACCAGTCGTACTTCAACCCGATCACACCGGACATCCGGCGCAACGACTACCTCGGCAAGATCGCGGACGGCTGTCCGGCCTTCCCCGAGGACCTCGCCTGGGGCCACAACTGGGTGGTGCCGACGTTCAGCGACGCGCTCCGCTCGGCGGCCGAACAGGTGCCCGGCGTGCGGTACCTGGACCAGCGGCGGGTCGCCTTCGGGCACGAGGTCTGCGCCGAGTGGACCAGCTCCCCGTACGAGTACAGCAACGGGGACGTCATCAACCTCTCCGAGTGGGTGCGCAACGGCTGCGACTCGCAGATCGGCATCCCCGGCCTGTGCATGAACATGGTCCGCCAGTCGTACCACCTGCGGGTGGCCGGCTACCGCGGCGAGGGCGTCTGTCTCGGCCAGTTCTTCGCCCGGCCCGACCAGGCGGAGGCGTACTGCACGCTCAACCAGCAGAACGTCACGTCCATCCAGCCGCTCACCGCCGGGCAGCCGTTCGGCGACGGCCCCGAGGACGGCGCCTGGTACCAGCTGACCAACGCGGCCACCGGCAACGCGCTCGACCTCACCGGCGGCGGCACCTACGGCGACGCCACCAACGGCCGTGCCGCGATCAGCTACCCGGCCACCGGCGGGCTCAACCAGTCCTTCGTCCTGGAGGCGAAGGCGGGCGGCAGCTACGAGCTCGACTTCAGCGGCAATCGGAACATGTGCCTGGACGCCAACGCCGCGTCCGTCGCCGTCGGCACCCGGATCCAGCAGTGGGGATGCAACGGCGGCGGCAACCAGCACTGGGTGTTCAAGCCGGCCGGCGGCGGCCGCTACACGGTCGCCGACTCCCAGGACCAGAGCAAGGTGCTCACCGCCGGCGGCGGCGCCGACGCGCAGGGCAACCCGCTCGTCGTCCTCGCGGCCGACACCGGTGCCGCCAACCAGCTCTGGCAGCTCACCAAGCTCGGCATCGTCTACCTCCACGGCTGACACCGCCGCGCGCCCCGGCCCGCCGCCGCCTGTCGTGAGGACGACGGGCGGCGGCGGACCCGCCGCCCAGGTGGCGCCCGCGCGGTTGCGCCCCTGCCGCCCCGGGCCGGGCGGGGCCGGTGTCGTAGGCTCACTCGACGTCGCCGCGTTCGCCGGCGCGCCGACCACGAGCCGGGCGGGGAGAGCCACAGCAGATGAGCACGGCATCGAGCACCGAGTCGTCCAGCGCCGAACCCGGTGCCCCGACGCCCCCGGTGACGACGGACGAACGGCCGGACCCGGACCGCACCGCCCCGGGCCGCTTCGGCGCCCTGATGGACCGCTTCGCGCCCGCGCTCGGCGCGTACGCGGTGGTCAAGGCCACCGGCCTGACCGTCTTCATGATGCTGCTCGCCCACACCGGGGACTACCTCAAGAAGGACCCGGGCCGCGGCGGCGGCGCCCAGCCCTGGGACGTGCTCGGCACCTGGGACGGCATCTGGTACCAGCGGATCGCCGAGAACGGCTACGACCCGCAGCTGATCCCGCTGCACGGCTTCCCGCTGGCCAGCTACTACGAGAACTCGGCGGCCTTCTTCCCGCTCTACCCGTGGCTGATGCGGCTGGTCGGCGCGGTCACCGGGCTCGGCCCGTACGGCTCCGGCATCGCCGTGTCGGTGCTCGCCTCGTTCGTCGCGGCGGCCGGCATCTTCGCGGTCGCCGAGCGGCTCGGCGGCTGGCGGGCGGGTGTGATCGCCGCGGTGGTCTGGGGCCTGTTCCCGGGCTCCGGCGTCGAGTGGGCGGTCTACTCGGACTCGCTGTTCGTCGCGCTGTCCGCCTGGGCCTGCTACTGCGTGATGACCCGCCGCTGGGTCGCGGCCGGGCTGCTGACCCTGGCCGCCGGCCTCAACCGCCCGACCGCCGCCGCCCTGATCGCCGCCGTCTCGATCGCCGCCCTGGTGGCGCTCGTCCGGCGCACCGACGGCGTCCGCCGCCCGCTGTTCGCGATGCTGGTCACGCCGTGGGGCCTGCTCTGGTACGTGGCCTGGGTCGGCTACCGGATGGGGGACTGGGGCGGCTACTTCAAGCTCCAGCGCGGCGCCTGGAACCGCTACTTCGACTGGGGCGCCTCCACCTTCCGCACGATCCTGGACGTCGTGACCGGGCACTGGAACTTCTGGCAGTCCAACCCGGCCCCCGACCTGATCGCCATCGCGCTGCTGATCGCCCTGCCCGGCCTGCTGGTGCTGTTCCTGCGGCTGCGCCCGCCGCTGGTCCTGGTGGTCTACACGCTGCTGACCATCTTCACGGCGCTGAGCAGCAACCAGATCTTCGACAACATCTCGCGCTACCTGCTGCCGGCCTTCCCTCTGTGCATCGGCCTCGCGGTCGCGCTGCGCCGGGTGCGGACCTCCTCGCTGATCGGGCTGTTCGCGATGCCCGCGATCGCGGCGGGCTGGTACGCCGGGTACGCGCTGTTCGAGCTGGGCATCCCGTAGGCCGTCCGGCGGCGCGTCGGTTCGTGTGCGACGGCACGCCGGTTGGTTGGCTACGGGATCATCTGTCGATGGACGGCACGTTGCTAACCTCGGACGCATGACGACGACCCCGCCCGTGCGGCAGATCCGCGACATCTCCGGCCTGCTCGACCACGCGAGCCACGTCCTGGCGACCCGGATGGCGTCGGCCTTCACCGAGCTCGGCATCACCCCCCGCGCGTACTGCGTGCTGTTCCACGCGCAGGAGGCGGAGCGCACCCAGATCCAGCTCGCCGAGCTGGCCGACCTGGACAAGACGACCATGGTGGTCACCGTCGACGAGCTGGAGAAGGCGGGCCTGGCCGAGCGCCGCCCGTCCGCCAGCGACCGCCGGGCCCGGATCATCTCGGTCACCGACGCGGGCGAGCGCGCCGTCGAGCGGGGCACCGAGATCGCCGACCGGGTACACCGCGAGGTGCTGGACGCGCTGCCGGAGCCCGAGCGCGGAATCTTCGTGTCGGCGCTGACGCGCCTGGTCGACGGCCACCTGGCGGAGCCGGTGGAGAGCGAGCGGACCGTCCGCCGGGCCCGCCGCGCCCGGAGCTGAGGAATACCCGGAGGATCCTTCGAGCACCTGCTCCCGAGATAGATAGTCCCGAACAAAACAATCTGCTAGCGTCTTGCCCGGTACTCGACGAACCGGGAGACCCACCGTGTCCACGCATGCCCCGACCGCGCCCGCCGCGGCGCCCGCCGTCCCCGTCCGCTCCCGCGCGCTCGCCCTCGCGGTGCTCTGCGCGGGAATGCTGATGATCATCCTGGACGGCTCGATCGTCACCGTCGCCCTGCCCGCCATCCAGGACGACCTGCGCTTCTCGCCCGCCGGCCTGACCTGGACGGTCAACGCCTACCTGATCGCCTTCGGCGGCCTGCTCCTGCTCGCCGGGCGCCTCGGCGACCTCATCGGCCGCAAGCGGGTCTTCGTCGCCGGCCTCACCGTCTTCACCGCCGCGTCGCTGCTCTGCACCCTCGCCACCGGCCAGGGCATGCTGATCGCCGCCCGCTTCCTCCAGGGCGTCGGCGGCGCGATGGCCTCGGCCGTCAGCCTCGGCATGATCGTCACGCTCTTCCCCGAGCCCCGCGAACGCGGCCGCGCCATCGGTGCGTTCAGCTTCGTCGGCGCGGCCGGAGCCTCGATCGGCCAGGTCCTCGGCGGCGTGCTCACCCAGGCGCTCAGCTGGCACTGGATCTTCCTGATCAACCTGCCGCTCGGCCTCGCCGCCGCCCTGCTCGCCGCCCGGGTGCTCGCGGCCGACCGCGGCCCCGGCCTGCGGGCCGGCGCGGACGGCGTCGGCGCCGCGCTGATCACCGCCGCCCTGATGCTCGGCATCTACACCATCGTCGGCACCGGCGAGCACGGCTGGGCCTCCGCCCGCACCCTCGGCCTCGGCGCCCTCGCGCTCGCCCTGCTGGCCGGCTTCCTGCTCCGCCAGGCCCGCGCCGCCCAGCCCCTGCTCCCGCTGCGGATGTTCCGCTCACGGAACGTCTCGGGCGCCAACGTCGTCCAACTGCTCATGGTCGCAGGGCTGTTCGGATTCCAGATCCTCATCGCGCTCTACCTGCAGAACGTCCGCGGCTACGGCGCCGCCGCCACCGGCCTCGCCATGCTCCCCGCCGCACTCGCCATCGGCACCGTCTCGCTGGCGCTCTCCGCCCGGCTCAACGCCCGCTTCGGCGAACGCCCGGTGCTGCTGGCCGGCCTCGTCCTGCTCGTCGTCGCGCTCGCCCTGCTCGTCCGGCTGCCCGCCGACGCGGACTACGTCCTCGACCTGCTCCCCACGATGCTGCTCGCGGCCGGCTTCGGCCTCGCGATCTCGGCCCTCACCGT
The DNA here is from genome assembly GCF_040683475.1 of Kitasatospora sp. NPDC093558. Classification (NCBI taxonomy): domain Bacteria; kingdom Bacillati; phylum Actinomycetota; class Actinomycetes; order Kitasatosporales; family Streptomycetaceae; genus Kitasatospora; species Kitasatospora sp. NPDC093558. The sequence goes on from NZ_JBFBDY010000114.1 coordinate 7,436, forward strand.
GCTGGGCATGTCCGGCGCGGGGCCGGCCGACGCGGGCACCGCCTCCGGGCTCTTCAACACCACCCAGCAGGTCGGCGGCGCACTCGGCGTCGCGGTCCTCACCACCCTCGCCGACCGCCCCGCGGGCTCGCCCGTCGCGGGCTTCCACACCGCCTTCGCGGTGGCCGCAGGCCTGCTGGCGCTCGCCACGCTGCTCGCCGCACTGGTGCTCCGCCCCACCGGCGGCCGTCGGTGACGAGCCGTCAAACACCTTCGCCCCGAGGCCTCTTCGGCCGTCGGGGCGTTCGGTTCGCCGGTGCTGTGGCCGCGGCTACGGCCAGACCAGGCAGTACAGCTGGTGGCCGGCCTCGTGCAGGCGGTTGGCGAAGTCCTGCCACTCGTGCAGCATGCTGTAGATCACGAAGGCGTCGCGCGGCCCCCGGCGGTCCGGCACGGTGGACCAGATGAAGGCCGCGGCGCCGAGCTCGGTCTCGTCGGCCTTGCGCAGCGGCTCGACGACGTTCTGCGGGAGCTGGACGACGGCGTAGTCGGGGTGCAGCACGACGAGTTCCAGCGGCGGGACCTGGTGCAGCGGGACGCCCTGGATGCCGGTGAGGACCATGGCGCTCATGGTCTCCGGCTTGATCTTGGTGGAGAGGTGCCCGTTGGGGGAGCCACTGGTCTCCATCAGGTCGCCGAGGCGCCCCAGCGAGCCCAGTTCGCCCGCGTCCAGGCCGAGCCCGCCCGGGCCGAGCGCGGTGGGGACTCTGGCGGCGGTCGCGCGGTCGGGTGCGCCGAAGTACTTGTAGGTCACCCCCATGCGTCCCTCACCCCGCCTCTCGCCGCCGCGGCGACCACGCCCCGTCCCCGCTCCCGTACCCCCGCGTGCGGCCTCGGCGGGCCTGCGGGAGCCCCCCGCGGCCTCGTCGTAGCCGTCCTGCGCCTCGGACACTCGGACCATCCTCACCGGAATTCGCCGGAATCGACAGACCCCCGCACGCCCGGCGTCCCTCCGGACGTGCTCCTTACCCGTCATGCGCCGCCGTACCCACTCGCGGGCCCTACCCACTCGCGGAAGGCGGCAGTCCTCTCCACACCCCTGCACACATCCGGAGCGCCTGCGCACTCTGAGTGCACAGTCTGACTGGTCCGCGCCGCGGCGCAGTCATCGGCCCCGTCTGTACGGACAACCGTACAGACATTGGTGCCCGGATCATCGTTCCAGATGATCGGGTCCGACATGCAGAGGTCAAGGACACGATTTGAGACCATGTCTCCCGTGAGCTACCCCTACGAAGCCCCCCAGTCCCAGTCGCTGTTCGACCGCGCGTCGGTCGTCACGCCCGGCGGCGTCAACTCCCCGGTCCGCGCCTTCCGCGCGGTCGGCGGCACGCCGCGCTTCATGGTGTCCGGAACCGGCCCCTACCTCACCGACGCCGACGGCCGCGAGTACGTCGACCTGGTGTGCTCGTGGGGTCCGATGATCCTCGGCCACGCGCACCCCGCGGTGATCGACGCCGTGCAGGCGGCGGTCACCCGCGGCACGTCCTTCGGCACGCCCGGCCAGGGCGAGGTCGAGCTCGCCGAGGAGATCGTCGCCCGGGTCGCCCCGGTCGAGCAGGTCCGGCTGGTCTCCTCGGGCACCGAGGCGACCATGTCGGCGATCCGGCTGGCCCGCGGCTTCACCGGCCGGGCGAAGGTCGTGAAGTTCGCGGGCTGCTACCACGGTCACGTGGACGCGCTGCTGGCCGCCGCCGGTTCCGGCGTCGCCACCTTCGGTCTGCCGGACACCCCGGGCGTCACCGGCGCCCAGGCCGGCGACACCATCGTGCTGCCCTACAACGACCTCGCCGCGGTCGAGCAGGCCTTCGCCGCCCACCCGGGCGAGATCGCCTGCGTGATCACCGAGGCCTCGCCCGGCAACATGGGCGTCGTCCCGCCGCTGCCCGGCTTCAACGCCGGCCTGGCCCGCCTCTGCCGGGACAACGGCGCGCTGTTCATCTCCGACGAGGTGATGACGGGCTTCCGCGTCTCCAAGGCCGGCTGGTACGGCCTGGAGGCCGCGCACGAGGGCTGGGCGCCGGACCTGCTCACCTTCGGCAAGGTCATGGGCGGCGGCTTCCCGGCCGCGGCCTTCGGCGGCCGCGCCGACGTGATGGCGCACCTGGCCCCGGCCGGCCCGGTCTACCAGGCGGGCACGCTGTCCGGGAACCCGGTCGCCACCGCGGCGGGCCTCGCCCAGCTGCGCGGCTGCACCGACGAGGTCTACGCGACGGTGGACCGGGTCGCGGCCGAGGTCTCCGGCCTGGTCACCGAGGCGCTCGCCAAGGAGGGAGTGGCGCACCGGCTGCAGACCGCGGGGAACATGTTCTCGGTGTTCTTCACCGATGCCGCGGTCACCAACTACGACGAGGCCAGGACCCAGGAGGCGTACCGTTTCACCGCCTTCTTCCACGCGATGCTCGCCGAGGGCGTTTACCTGCCGCCGTCCGCCTTCGAGTCCTGGTTCGTCTCGGCGTCCCACGACGAGCGGGCGATCGAGCGCATCGCCGCCGCCCTGCCGGCCGCCGCACGTGCCGCTGCCGCCGCCACGGCCTAGTCCACCCCGACTAGTCCACCCCGACCCTGGAGCAGTTGAGAAGTGAGTGCCGAAGAGATCACCGTCGTCCACCTGATGCGGCACGGCGAGGTGCACAACCCGGAGGGCATCCTGTACGGGCGCCTGCCGGACTACCACCTGTCCGAGCTCGGCCGGCAGATGGCCGACCGGGTCGCCGAGGACCTGGCCGGGCGGGACATCACCCACGTGGTGGCCTCGCCGCTGGAGCGGGCGCAGGAGACCGCCGAGCCGATCGCCAAGGCGCACGGCCTGGAGGTCGCGGCGGACGCGCGGCTGATCGAGGCGGAGAACATCTTCGAGGGCAAGACCTTCGGCGTGGGCGACGGCTCGCTGCGCAACCCGGGCTACTGGAAGTACCTCACCAACCCGTTCAAGCCGTCCTGGGGCGAGCCGTACCTCGACCAGGTGGTGCGGATGATGGGCGCGCTCGGCGCCGCCCGGGACGCCGCCCGCGGGCACGAGGCGGTCTGCGTCAGCCACCAGCTGCCGATCTGGATCGTGCGCTCCTTCGTCGAGCGCCGCCGGCTGTGGCACGACCCGCGCAACCGGCAGTGCTCGCTGGCCTCGCTGACCAGTTTCACCTTCGAGGGCGACAAGATCGTCTCGGTCGGCTACCGCGAGCCGGCCCGCGACCTGCTGCCCGCGCACCTGGTGGGCAAGGGCCGCAAGGGCGACAAGCCGGTGGGCAAGAGCTTCGGCGCCTGAGGCCGGCCCGGGTCGCGCCGAACGGCCCGTAAGCGGGGCGTAAGTAAGGGGGCCTGGCCGCCCGGAGATCACCGGGCGACCAGGCCCCGCCGCAGGTCAGAGGGGATGCGACGCGCTAGGCAGGACCCCCCCGAACCTGCCCGCGACTCCATGCGAAACTTTTCACATGTCTGCCATGGCGCGCCCCCGCCCCCGTGTCGCCGCAGCCGCCGCCGCTACCGCCGCCGCCGCTGCGCTCGTCCTCACCGGCTGCTCCTCGTCGGGCTCGTCGACCAGCGGTGACGGGCAGCTCGGGTTCGTGACCGTCAAGGGCACCAACATCTCCAAGGCCGACGCGGGCCACCGCCAGGACGCGCCGGACATCTCGGGGGAGACCCTGGAGGGCAACCAGGTCAAGCTCTCGGACTACCACGGCAAGGTCGTCGTGCTGAACGTCTGGGGCTCCTGGTGCGGGCCGTGCCGGGGCGAGGCGGACGACCTGGAGCGGGTCTGGCAGAAGTACAAGGACCAGGGGGTCCAGTTCCTCGGCGTCAACACGCGTGACACCGAGAAGGCCAACGCCATCCGCTTCGAGCAGGAGAAGGGCGTCACCTACCCGAGCATCTTCGACCCGGCCGGCGCCGAGCTGCTCAAGTTCCCCAAGGGCAGCCTCAACTCGCAGTCGATCCCGACCACGCTGATCATCGACCGGGACGGCAAGCTGGCCGCCCGCGCCGTCGGCGGCACCGTGGACGACGCCCTCGAATCCATGCTCCAGCCGGTGGTCGCGGAGCCGAAGCAGTGAGCGCGGAGGCCGCCGGTACCGTCCTGCGGCTCGCCGACACCACCTCGACCGTGCAGAGCGGGGCACTGCTGGTCGCGGCACCGGTCGCGCTCGCGGCCGGGCTCGTGTCGTTCTTCTCGCCGTGCGTGCTGCCGCTGGTGCCGGGCTACCTGTCGTACGTGACGGGTTTCTCGGCCGCCGACCTCGCGGACGCCCGCGGCGCCCGGCGCGGCCGGATGCTGCTCGGGGCGACGCTGTTCATCCTCGGGTTCACCGCGGTCTTCGTCTCCGGCGGTGCGCTGTTCGGCCAGTTCGGCGACACCCTCCAGGAGCACAAGCGGGTCATCTCGATCGTGCTCGGCTCGGTCACCGTCGTCATGGGCCTGGCGTTCATGGGCCTCGTCCCGGGTCTGAGCATGCGCGAGGTCCGCTCCCACCGCCGTCCGGCCGTCGGCCTGCTCGGCGCGCCGCTGCTGGGCGTGGTGTTCGGCGTCGGCTGGACGCCCTGCATCGGTCCGACCCTGGCCGCCGTCCAGACCCTCTCCCTGAACCAGGCCGACGCGGGGCGCGGCGCCCTGCTGATGACGTTCTACTGCCTGGGCCTCGGCGTACCGTTCGTCGTGGCCGCACTGGCCTTCCGCCGGGCGCTGGGCGCCTTCGGGTGGGTCAAGCGGCACTACCCGCTCGTCATGCGGATCGGCGGCGGCATGCTCGTCGCGGTCGGTCTGCTGCTCGTCACCGGGGTCTGGGACTCGTGGATCAGCGAGCTGCAGTCCACCACCGGCGACTTCCAGATCGGAATCTGACCGTGAGCAACACCACGACCGACACCGAGCAGCCGCCCCCGGCGCCGGCCGACGCGGAGGCCGAGCGGCTCAGCACCGCGCCGGTCGAGTCCGAGGGTCCGGCCGGCATAGGGGCGCTCGGCTGGGTGCGCTGGATGTGGCGCCAGCTGACCTCGATGCGGGTCGCGCTGATCCTGCTCTTCCTGCTGTCGCTGGCCGCCATCCCCGGCTCGCTGATCCCGCAGAACGGCCAGAACCAGTTCAAGGTCGAGATGTGGAAGACGCAGCACACCACGGTCGCGCCGATCTACGAGAAGCTCCAGCTGTTCGACGTCTACAGCTCGGTCTGGTTCTCGGCGATCTACATCCTGCTGTTCGTCTCGCTGGCGGGCTGCATCGTCCCCCGCACCTGGCAGTTCGTCGGCGTGCTGCGGGCCCAGCCCCCGGCCGCGCCCCGCAACCTGACCCGGATGCCGGTGTACGCGGCCTGGCGCACCGAGGCGGACGCCGACGTGGTCGCCGCTGCGGCGCACCGGCTGCTGCACCGGCGCCGGTTCCGGGCGCACCTCGCCGGCGGTGCGGTGGCCGCGGAGAAGGGCTACCTGCGCGAGGTCGGCAACCTGCTGTTCCACCTGTCGCTGTTCGCGCTGCTCGGCGGCTTCGCCTGGGCGAGCCTGGCCAGCGGCACCGGCGGCAAGCTGATGGTCGAGGGCGACGGCTACGCCAACACCATCACCCAGCTCGACGACTTCACCGGCTCGGCCTTCTACACCAGCGACGACCTGGACCCCTTCTACCTGAAACTGAACGGCTTCACGGCCAAGTTCCAGGACCAGGGCGACCAGATCGGCGCCGCGCGGCAGTTCACCGCGCACGTCGGGTACTACGCGGGCAGCGACGCGTCGAAGCTGAAGCAGGGCACGATCGAGGTCAACCACCCGCTGGAGATCGGCGGTTCGAAGGTCTTCCTGATCGGTCACGGCTACGCCCCGGTGATCACCGTCCGCAACGGCAAGGGCGAGGTCGTCTACACGGGCGCGACGCCGTTCCTGCCGCAGGACGCCAACCTGACCTCGACCGGTGTCGTGAAGGTCTCCGACTACGGCATGGGGCCCAAGGGCGAGAAGACCCAGCTGGGCTTCTCCGGCTTCTTCCTGCCGACGGCCCCGCTGAGCTTCGAGGGCACCGGCCCGATCTCGCTGTTCCCCGGTGACGCCGCTCCGGAGCTGGTGCTGAACGCCTACGAGGGCGACCTCGGCACCGACACGGGCCTGCCGCAGAACGTGTACCAGCTGAACACCAAGAAGATGACCCAGCTGACCCAGGACGACCAGCCGGCCAGGGCCCTGCTGAAGCCGGGCCAGGGCTGGACCCTCCCGGGCGGCTACGGCACCGTCACGTTCGAGGGCTACAAGCAGTGGGCCAGCTTCAACATCTCGCACCGCCCGGGCAACTCGATCGCCCTGAGCGGCGCGGTGCTGGCGATCCTCGGCCTGATCGGCTCGCTGTTCGTGCAGCGCCGCCGGATCTGGGTGCGGGCGGTCGCCCTGCCGGAGGGCGGCACCCTGGTCGAGCTGGCCGGGCTGGCCCGCAGTGAGTCGGCGAAGATCGCCGAGGAGCTGGCCGAACTCGCGGTGGACCTCCAGGACGACGCCCCGGCGTCCGAGGAGGACGAGGACGACCAGGACGACCAGGACGACGAAACCGACCGGGCACCGGAAGCACCCGCGGACCCCACAGCCCCTGCCGACCAGAACTCCAAGGAGTAGACGGTGCATCTCGCCTCGGGGGTCGACCCACAGCTGGCCGACCTCTCCAACAAGCTGATCTATTCGGCGATGGCGGTCTACACGATCGCCATGTTCGCCCACATGTTCGAGTGGACGTTCGGCAGCAAGGGCGCCGTCGCCGTCCGCTCGAAGGAGCAGTCGGGCAGCCTGGCCGAGACCGTCGCCGCGGCGGGGCAGACGACGGCCAAGGCCGCCAAGAAGGTCACCGTCACCGTGGCCGGCGCGGGCGGCGGCACCACCACGCTCACCCGCACCGCCCTGGCGGGCGAGGGCGCCACGGTGGTCACCAGCGGCCGCGGCGAGGACGAGGTGGACGGCCCGGGCGCGGCCGGCAGCAGCGAGAAGGCCGACCTGGCCGGCCGCATCGCGGTCTCGCTGACCGTCCTGGCGGCGCTGCTGCACGTGGGCGGCGTGGTCACCCGCGGCCTGTCGGTGTCCCGCTGGCCGTGGGGCAACATGTACGAGTTCTCCTGCGCCTTCGCGCTGGCCATGACGGCCGCGTACCTGGTGCTGCTGGCCGCGAAGAAGAACGTCCGCTGGCTCGGCCTCCCGGTGGTCGTCGCGGTCCTGCTGACCCTCGGCATCGCGACGCAGGTGCTGTACACCGACTCCGAGCAGCTCGTCCCGGCGCTGCACTCGTACTGGCTGGCGATCCACGTCTCCACCGCGATCTTCTGCGGCGGCGCCTTCTACGCGGCCTTCATCGCCACGCTGCTCTACCTGTTCCAGGACTCCTACCACCGCCGGGTCGAGGCCGGGCTGTACGAGTACCTGAAGCCGGGCGCCGCCCGCCCGGCCGGCAAGCAGCAGAGCGCCTTGCGCACCCGCCTGGCCCGCGTCCGGGTCTCGGTCTGCAACCGGCTGCCCGCCGCGTCGACGCTCGACAAGCTGTCGTACCGGATCAACGCCCTGGTCTTCCCGCTGTGGACCTTCACCATCATCGCGGGCGCGATCTGGGCCGAGGCGGCCTGGGGCAAGTACTGGGAGTGGGACCCGAAGGAGACCTGGTCGTTCATCACGTGGGTGGCCTACGCCTGCTACCTGCACGCCCGGGCGACGGCCGGCTGGAAGGGCCGCAAGGCGGCCTACCTGGCGCTGGCGGCCTTCGCCTGCTGGCTCTTCAACTACTACGGCGTCAACATCTTCGTCACCGGAAAGCACTCGTACGCGGGAATCTGACCGGGACGGAACACACCCACCGGCCCGGCGATCCACGGTTGGAAGCCGGGCCGAGGTGCGACAGGGGTAGTTCGTGCCGGCCGCCTTGTGCCGGTACGGGGAGGAACTGAGGAGGAAATCGCGCAATGGAGTGCGACGAGGTCATGCTGACCGTCCGAATCACCGCCGCCGAGCGCACGCTGCTCCGCCGGCTCGCCCAGGGGCACCGCAGCGACGTGTCCGAAGTGGTGGCCGACGGGCTGCTGGACATCATCCCCACGATCAGCTCGCCGTCCGACGCCTACCGGCTGCTGAGCGCCCTCACGGCGCCCGCGCCGTGCGCGCTGACCGTCTGGCTGCCGACCGCGCTGGCCGACCTGCTGGTGCCGGGCGCGGCGAGGCTCGCCCAGGTGACCGGCATCCGGGTGGGGTCGGCCAGCGCCATGCTGGGCGCCGCGCTGCGGCTCTGGCTGGCCCAGGACCCGGTCCGGCTGGCCGCCAACCTGAGCGTGATGCACGCCGGCCGGCCGGCCGCGCTGGTCGCGGCGTAGGAGCGCCGGGCTCAGCAGGCCAGTGGCAGCCCGGTGCCGCCGAGGTCCGGTGCGGTGGGACGGCCGTCGAAGCCGTCCCGCCGGGCCGGGGGGACGCACGGGCCGTCCGCCGGGCCGCTCAGCGGGCCGTCGATCGGCTCGGTGAGCAGCCGGCAGTCGGCCGCCGTCCGGCCGTCCTGGATCAGCAGCACCCGGACGGGCACCCGGCGGCCGTCCGCCGCACCCTCGCGGACGGCGCGCACCAGGCAGGGCCGGTCCAGCTCGATGTAGCGGTCGAAGGAGGACACCAGTTCGACCGGGGTGACCGGCTCGGGGTGCCGCAGCCGCTGGGCCGCCTGCCGGGCGGCCTCCAGGACCAGCATCCCGGGCACGTGGTCCAGCGTGTGGTCGAACAGCACCGGGTGCGCGGCGTCCGTCCGCAGCACCCAGCTGTCCGGCAGCAGCGTCGGGCTGAGCACGACGTCGGACGGGTGCGAGCGGCCGACCAGCTCGGGCGTGGCGGGCGGGCCGGGGCGCACGGGGGTGACACCGCGCCGCGCGGGGCCGCGCAGTCGCGCGTAGGAGGAGGGGGAGATGACCCGCAGCTGTCCGGAGCCGCGGCCGACTGTCCGGCCGCCCCGGGTGATCTCGGCGTGCAGCCGCAGCGAGGCCAGCCGGCCGCCGCGCATCCGGACGTCCTCGCAGACGGCGTCGAGCATCAGCGAGGCCGGTTCCGCGGTGACGGCCAGTCCGGCCAGCCCGGCCGGGCCGAGCGCGTAGTCGAGGTCGTCCATCGCGAAGTGGTGGCCGTTGGGCACGCCGAAACCGACGTGCCCGATCAGCAGCCCGGCCTGCCGGACGGTCTCGGCCATCAGCACCGGGTCGTGGTGGCGGTCGCCGGGCAGCCGGTAGAAGCCGTGCATCCGGGGCCACTGGGCGCCGATCCGGAACTCGTACGGGCCGGCCGCCTGCCAGCCGGTGAGGAACACCTCGGACACCGAGGTGCGGTGTACGAGGTGGCGGGAGACGGTCCGTTCGTGGAAGTCGTAGCCGGTCGCGGGGTGGGCGTAGGGGTCGCGGGCATCCGGCTCTACGATCAGTGGCATGACGGGCCCCACTCCAGGGTGTCGGTCGAGCGGACGGTGAGGACGCTTGGCAAGCAAAACATACAGACCACCCGGTTTGTGAGTTGCGTTCGGGGTGGCCCCCGTCCGGCGCCCGACGGGACCACGCTACCGGGCCCCTGGACTGCGGGAATGCCCGGTGTCCGGCACCCAGGACCTTGGGCGGGGGTGCCTCCCCGCTGGACGGCGGGGTTGGCCGGGGCGGTAGATTAGATACCAACCATGCGGTTTAGGTCGCGTCCGTCCGCATGCGAGGCGTCGTACCCCACCTCGGCGGCGCCCTGACACCAGCCGGGCGGCGGGGCCGCGGCCGGTCGAGTCCGGAGGGGCCTCAGTGGTCAAGCAGGAACGCGCGGGCCGGACCAGGCAGGCCGTGCTGCTCGCCGCGGCGAGCACGTTCGCGGACGTCGGCTTCGATTCGGCGAGCCTGGTCGACATCAGCCGCCGGGCGGGCGTCAGCAAGGGCGCCCTGTACTTCCACTTCGTCTCCAAGCAGGCCCTCGCCGACGGCGTCCGCGCCGCCGCGGGCCGGGAGATCGGCTCGGCCGCGCTGCGCGCCCTGCGCGCCGGCGGGCCCGCCGTCCAGGATCTCGTCGACTTCTCGC
>NZ_JBFBDY010000115.1:0-17336 GCF_040683475.1 Kitasatospora sp. NPDC093558
AGCCGTTGCGGGGGGGGGGTGTTGGGGGGGCGGCCGCCCCCGGCGCGGGGCGGGGGCGGGCGGGGCGCGCCCCCCCCCGGACGGGGTTGCGGAGCGGGTGCGGGGGCGGTGCGGTCCTCAGCCGGCGAGGCGGCCGACGAGCTCGTAGCCCGCCTCGTCGATGGCGGCGGCGACGGCCTCGTCGCCCAGCGGCGCGGTGGCGTCGACGGTGACGCGGCCGGTGGCGAGGTCCACGGCGACCTCGGTCACGCCGTCGATCTTCTTCAGCTCGGCGGTCACGGCGGAGACGCAGTGGCCGCAGGTCATGCCCTGCACCTGGAAGACCGCGCGGCCCGCGGACTCGACGGCGGAGGCGGGGGCGTCCCCGGTGCCGCACGAGCCGCAGCAGGACGAGACGGTCGCCTCGGCGGCGGACGGGTCGATGGTGACGGTGGTCTTGCTCATGGCGAAGCTCCTTGTCGGTGTGCCCGGCTCGGTGCCGGGTTCGGTGATACCCCTCCCCGGTTTCTTCCGGGGGGTGAGTGGGAGGTCAGTGCTGGTGCGGGGCGGCAGCCGCCTCGCCCGCGGTCACCGTGAAGGCGGCGGTGTGGACGGTGTCCTGGTGCTTGAAGTCGAGGAACAGCCGGTAGCTGCCGACGCTCGGCGCGGTGGCGTCGAAGGCGATCTCGGGACCCGGCGCGGTGCTCTCGGGGTGGACGTTCTCGGGGTGGACGTGGAGGTAGGCGAGGTCGCCGGCGCGGAGGGCGACGAGGTGGCCGTAGGCGCCGAGGTAGGGCTGGAGGTCGGTGACGGGCCGACCGTCCCTGCTGACGCTCAGGGTGAGCCGACCCGGCCGGCCGGGGGTGAGGTCGCCGTCGAGCGTGACGGTGTAGCCGTCGACGGTCACGGTGCGGCCGGTGTCGGGGAGGGGCGCGGGGCGCAGGTCGCCGGCGGCGTGCAGGTCGGCGCCGAGGGTGAGGCCCTCGGTGACGCCGGCGGGGGTGAAGTCGGCGAGGACGCGGTACTCGCCGGCGGCGGGCAGGTCGGTGCGGGCGCTCCAGGTGCCGTCGGCGGCGCGGGTGGGGTGGAGGTGCTGGAAGGTCGACAGGTCGCGCGGGGCGACGATCAGGTGCAGCTCCTTCTCGTGCTGCGCCTGGTAGTCGGTGACGGGCCGGCCGTCCGCGCCGAGGATGCGGAAGCGCAGGTCGGTGGGGGCGCCTGCGGTGGTGAAGGCGTTGTCGAGGCTGAGGGTGTAGCCGCGGTCCGAGATCTGGAGCCCGCCGGGTAGGGGGCCGCCACCGTCGTCGTGTCCTTCGTGCCCGCTGTGGCTACTGTGCCCGGCGGCGGGCTTGGCGGCGGTGCCGCTGCCGCTGCCGGTGGCGTGGCCCACGCCGTACGCGAGGCCGAAGGCGGTGGCGAGGCTGGTGGTGAAGACGGCGATCTTCAGGGCGGTGTTCATGACGATCCTCCTCGGGACGGGCGTGGGACGGGCGTCGGGGCCGGCGCCGGGGCCGGCGTCGGTCTGTTCGACCTCGCCGAGTTAATACCCCCCTAGGGTATCGAGTCAAGGCGTTCCGGCGATCCAAAATACCTGTGGGGGGTATCTGCTCAAGCCTTGCGACAGGTACCCCCCAGGGGTATAAATGAACCCGGCGCCGCCCCGGCGCCACCGGATACCCCTCCCGGGTACCACGGCACGGCCGCAGCGCCACAGTCGCGAGGAGCAACGATGACCACGCAGGCACCCGCCTCCACGGAGGTGGAACTCTCGATCGGCGGCATGACGTGCGCATCGTGCGCCGCGCGGATCGAGAAGAAGCTCAACCGGATGGACGGGGTCTCGGCGAGCGTCAACTACGCCACCGAGAAGGCGAAGGTGACCTTCGAGGGCGGCGCGGTCGAGGTTGCCGACCTGATCGCGACCGTCGAGGCGACCGGCTACACCGCCGCCCTCCCGAAGCCCCCGGCCACCGCCGGCCCCACCGGCGAGGAGGCCGACGAGGAAGACCAGCCCGACGAGCTGGCCCCGCTGCGGCAGCGGCTGATCACGGCGGTGGCCCTGGCCGTCCCGGTGATCGCGATGGCGATGGTGCCGGCCCTGCAGTTCGACAACTGGCAGTGGCTGTCGCTGACCCTCGCGGCCCCCGTGGTGACGTACGCCGCCTGGCCGTTCCACCGGGCCGCGTTCACCAACGCCCGGCACGGCGCCGCGACGATGGACACCCTGGTCTCGCTCGGCACCGGCTCCGCGTTCCTGTGGTCGCTGTGGGCGCTGTTCTTCGGCACGGCCGGCATGCCGGGCATGCGGCACGGCTTCGAGCTGACCATCGGCCGCAGCGACGGCGCGGGCAACATCTACCTGGAGGCGGCGGCCGGCGTCACCGCCTTCATCCTGGCCGGCCGCTACTTCGAGGCCCGCTCGAAGCGGACCGCCGGGGCGGCGCTGAAGGCGCTGCTGGAGCTCGGCGCGAAGGACGTGACGGTCCTGCGCGGCGGCGCGGAAATACGGATCCCGATCGCCGAACTCGCCGTGGGGGACCGGTTCGTGGTCCGCCCCGGGGAGAAGATCGCCACCGACGGCGTCGTGGTCGAGGGCGCGTCCGCCGTGGACGCGTCGATGCTCACCGGCGAGTCCGTCCCGGTCGAGGTCGGCGTCGGCGACGCCGTCACGGGTGCCACCGTCAACGCGGGCGGCCGGCTGGTCGTCGAGGCGAGCAGGGTCGGCGCGGACACCCAGCTCTCCCGCATGGCCAAGCTCGTGGAGGACGCGCAGAACGGCAAGGCCGCCGCCCAGCGCCTCGCCGACCGGATCTCGGCGGTCTTCGTGCCGATCGTGATCACCCTCGCGATCGCGACCCTCGGCTACTGGCTGGGCACCGGCGAGGGCTGGACCGCCGCCTTCACCGCCGCCGTCGCCGTGCTGATCATCGCCTGCCCGTGCGCCCTCGGCCTCGCCACCCCGACCGCGCTGCTGGTCGGCACCGGTCGCGGCGCCCAGCTCGGCGTCCTGATCAAGGGTCCGGAGGTGCTGGAGTCCACCCGCAAGGTCGACACCATCGTCCTGGACAAGACCGGCACCGTCACCACCGGCCAGATGACCCTCCTCGTCGTGCACACCGCCGACGGCGTCACCGAGGCCGAGGCGCTGCGCCTGGCCGGCGCCCTGGAGCACGCCTCCGAGCACCCGATCGCCCGGGCGATCGCGACCGCCGCCGCGAAGGCGGGCGAACTGCCGCCGGTCGAGGGCTTCGAGAACGTCCCCGGCCTCGGCGTCCAGGGCGTCGTGGACGGTCACGCGGTGGTCGCCGGCCGGGAGGCGCTGCTCGACGAGTGGGCGCAGTACCTGCCCGAGGGCCTGGCGGCGGCCAAGCGGACCGCCGAGGCCGCCGGCCGTACGGCGATCGCGGTCGGCTGGGACGGCGAGGCGCGGGCCGTCCTGGAGGTCGCCGACGCGGTCAAGCCGACCAGCGCCGCCGCCATCGCCGAACTGCGCCGCCTGGGGCTGACCCCGGTGCTGCTCACCGGCGACAACCGGGCCGTGGCCGAGGCCGTCGCCGCCGAGGTCGGGATCGCGCCGGAGCACGTGATCGCCGAGGTCATGCCGCAGGACAAGGTGGACACGGTCAAGCGGCTGCAGGCGGAGGGCAAGGTCGTCGCGATGGTCGGCGACGGCGTCAACGACGCGGCCGCGCTGGCCCAGGCCGACCTGGGCCTGGCGATGGGCACCGGCACCGACGCCGCCATCGAGGCCGGCGACCTGACCCTGGTCCGCGGGGACCTGATGGCCGCCGCCGACGCGATCCGGCTCTCCCGCCGGACCCTGGCGACCATCAAGAGCAACCTGTTCTGGGCCTTCGGCTACAACGTCGCCGCCCTGCCGCTCGCGGCGGCCGGGATGCTCAACCCGATGATCGCGGGCGCCGCGATGGCCTTCTCCTCGGTCTTCGTGGTCGGCAACAGCCTCCGGCTCCGCCGCTTCCGCTGACTCGCCGGCCGGCTCGCGCACAGGGCCCCGGAACCCACCCGGTTCCGGGGCCCTTGGCATTACCGGGCCCTCCCGGTACGACCCGCTACGACTACTGAGCGTGTCCATGCTCGGAAGCCGTCCGGCTGACGATCCGTCGTACACCCCCACGCTGACCTGCGCTTGAAGGCCGGTTTGCCCGGCCTTGGCGGTTTGTCCACCGAAGCGCGACCCCCGCGAGACCGGGTCGAGATGTGACGCTCCGAAACTTGTTAGGCAAGCCTTCCCTGCCCTAGGTTCTCGTCCGTCAGGCCGCCGCCACCAGCGTCCCGACGGCCCGAACCGGGGCCGTGGAGGTGTGCGCTCGGCCGAACCCCGCCACCTCGGAGGACCCTCACCATGCTCGGAACCGTCCGGCCCCTCGCGGCCCTGTCCCTCGTCGCCGCCTGCGCCCTCGCCCTCACGGCGTGCGGCAGCTCCGGCTCCGGTGGCACCGACGGCGCTCCCGCACCCTCCGGCTCGGCCCTCGCGGGCCAGACCGTCACCCTCTACAGCGGTCAGCACGAGCAGACCGTCAAGGCGCTGACCGACGACTTCACCAAGCGCACCGGCATCAAGGTCGAGCTGCGCTCCGGCGACGAGGCCGAGCTCGCCAACCAGATCCTCCAGGAGGGCTCCGCCTCCCCGGCGGACGCCTTCTACGCCGAGAACCCGCCCGCCCTGACCGTCCTCGACGACAAGGGCCTGCTCGCCCCGGTCGCCGCCGACACCCTCAAGTCGGTGCCGGCCGCGGACAGTTCGCCGAAGGGCGACTGGGTCGGCATCTCCGCCCGCACCTCCGCCTTCCTCGCCGCCACCGGCAAGGGCGCCGACACCGCGCCGCCCGCCTCCGTCCTGGACCTCGCCAAGCCCGAGTGGAAGGGCCGGCTCGGCATCGCCCCCAGCGAGACCGACTTCGCCCCCGTCGTCACCCAGGTCGTCAAGGCCAAGGGCGAGGACGCGGCGAAGCAGTGGCTCAAGGGCCTCAAGGACAACGCCAAGGTCTACGACAGCAACGAGACCCTCTCCGCCGCGATCAACAGCGGCGAGGTCGAAGGCGGCGTCATCGACCACTACTACTTCTACCGGATGCGCGACGAGAAGGGCGCGGGCGAGACCCACGCCACCCTGCACTACTTCCCCAAGGGCGACCCGGGCTCCCTGGTCGACGTCTCCGGCGCCGCCGTGCTGAAGGGCGGCAAGCACCAGGCCGCCGCCCAGGCCCTCCTCGCCTACCTCGCGAGCGCCCCGGCGCAGACCGTCATCGCCAACTCCGCGAGCTACGAGTACCCGCTCGTCGCCGGCGTCAAGGGCAAGCCCGACCTGCCCGCCCTGGACGGCATCGGCGCGGTCGCCGACCCGGCCCAGCTGGGCGACGGCAAGCAGGCGCTGTCGCTGCTCCAGGACGCCGGTCTGCTCCAGTGACGTTCCCCATGCGTTCGTCCGGCCCGTCCCCGCTCCGGCGGTGGCGGGCCACCGGCCTGCTCGCACCCGTCGCGGTGGCGGTCGTCGCCATCGTCGCCTCGCCGCTCGGCTTCGTCATCGCCCAGGCGGTGCAGGCGGGTTGGGGCCAGGCGCAGCGACTCCTCGGCCGTCCGCTGATCGGCACGCTGCTCTGGCACACCGTCACCCTGGCCGCCGCCGTGACGTTCCTCACCGCCGTCCTCGGCTTCGGCGCCGCCTACCTGGTCGAGCGCACCACCCTGCCCGGGCGCCGCGCCTGGACCGTCGCGCTCACCCTGCCGCTCGCCGTTCCGGAATTCGTCCGCGGCTACTCGTGGGTCTCGCTGTTCCGCTCGGTGCACGGCTACTGGGGCGCGGTGCTCGTGATGACCTGCTCGCTCTACCCGCTCGTGTTCCTGCCCGTCGCGGCGGCCCTGCGGCACGGCGACGCCGCCGCCGAGGAGGTCTCCCGCTCGCTCGGCCGCGGCCGGCTCGCCACCCTGTGGCGCGTCACCCTCCCGCTCACCCGGCCCGCGCTGGCCGGCGGCGTCCTGCTCGTCTCGCTCTACCTGCTCGGCGAGTACGGCGCGTTCGCGATGCTGCGCTACACCACCTTCGCCACCGCCGTGTTCACCCAGTACAAGCTCGGCTTCGACGCCGCCTCCGCCTCCCTGCTCACCCTCGTGCTGGTGGCGCTCGCGCTGCTGCTCGTCGGCCTGGAGGCCTGGGCCGGACGGAACGCCCGCGTCACCCGGCACGGCGCGGTCGCGCGTCCGGCCCCGCCGGTGCGGCTCGGCCGGTGGACGGTGCCGGCGCTGGCCGGCCTCGCGGCGCTCGTCGGGGTCGCGCTCGGCGTGCCGGTGTACGCGCTGGCGTACTGGCTGATCAAGGGCAGCTCGACGACGCTGCCCTCCGCGTCCGTCCTCGGGGCCACCCTCGCCACCCTCGGGTACGCGCTCGGCGCCGCCCTCGTCGCCACCGCGGCGGCCGTGCCGGTCGCCCTGTACGCGTGGCGGCGCGGCAGCCGGCCTTCGCTGTTCGTGGAGCGCGTCGCCTACCTCACCCGGGCGCTGCCCGGCATCGCCGTCGCCCTGTCGGTCGTGTACTTCGCCGTCCGCTACGCCCAACCCCTGTACCAGCGGCCGCCGATGCTCATCGCCGGGTACGTCGTGCTGTTCTTCCCGCTCGCCCTCACCGCCGTCCGCGCGGCCCTCGCCCAGGTGCCGCCCGGTGTCGAGGAGGCCGCCCGGTCGCTCGGCACCCGGCCGCTCGCGGTACTCGCGCGCGTCACCCTGCCGCTCGTCCTGCCCGGACTCGGCGCGGCCGTCGCGATGGTCGGCCTCACCGCCTCCACCGAGCTGACCGCGACCCTGCTGCTGCGCCCCACCGGCACGCAGACCCTGGCCACCCAGTTCTGGGTGTACACCAGCGGACTCGCGTACGGTGCCGCCGCGCCGTACGCGGCCCTCATGGTCGCGCTGTCCGTCCCGTCCGTGCTCCTGCTGACCCACCGCACCCTCGGCCGCCCAGGGAAGAACTCATGACCGGACTCTCTGTTGTTTCCCTGCACGCCACTCACGGCCGCAGCCCGGTCCTCTCCGGGATCGATCTGAGCGTGGAGGAGGGTGCGCTGGCCTGCATCCTCGGGCCGTCCGGCTGCGGCAAGTCCACGCTGCTGCGCGTCGTGGCCGGTTTCCACCCGGCCGCGTCGGGCAGCGTCGTGCTGCACGGGCGGACGCTGGACGACGGGCGGAGCCGGGTCGCCGCCGAGCGCCGCAACATCGGACTCGTCCCGCAGGACGGCGCGCTGTTCCCGCACCTGACGGTGGCGGGCAACATCGGCTTCGGGCTGCCGCGCGCGGAACGGCGGGCGCGGGTGGCCGAGTTGCTGGAGATGGTCGGCCTGGCCGGCCTCGGCGACCGCCGCCCGCACCAGCTGTCCGGTGGGCAGCAGCAACGCGTGGCGCTGGCACGGGCGTTGGCCCCTCGACCTGGGTTGCTCCTGCTCGACGAGCCGTTTGCGGCCCTGGACGCCGCACTGCGGGCGGACCTGCGGCGCGAGGTCGCGGCGACGCTGCGGAAGGCGGGGACCACGGCGATCCTGGTCACCCACGACCAGGACGAGGCACTGGCGTTCGCCGACACCATCGCGGTGCTGCGCGACGGGCGCATCGCCCAGGCGGGTACGCCCGATGTGTTGTACCACCGGCCGGCCGACGCCGCCGTGGCGCGCGTGCTGGGCGAGGCCAACCTGGTGCCGGCCACCCACACCCCGTTCGGCACCCTGCCCCTTGCCGAGCCCGCCCCTCTCACCCCCGGGGCGCTGGCCCTTGTGCGCCCGCACCAACTCCGCCTGAGCGCCGAGGCGTCCCCGCGTTCGGTGCGCGCCCACGTGGTGGCCTCCGACTTCCGAGGCCACGACCACCGCGTGGAACTCCGCCCCGAATCCGGCACCCTCCCACCCACGTTGATCGCCTACACCCCCCACCCCTGGCCGCAGGGCGAGGCCCACGTCAGTGTGGAGGGCCCGGTCCACGCTCTCCCGGAGCGCGGCTGACAACGGGCATAGGATGCGCTGTCATGGTTGACGATTGGCGGGACGATCGGATCGGCAGCGCCCTGAGGGGCACGAATCCCACCGTGCTCCGGCGGCTCGACGCCGGTTTCGCGGTGATCGGCGACGTGCAATTCCTGCCGGGGTACTCGGTCTTGTTGGTGGACGAGCCCGATGTGGAGCGCTTGTCCGACCTTCCGCGGAGCAAGCGGATGGCCTTCCTGGCGGACATGGACCGGCTGGGCGAAGCCGTGGAGCGGGCCTGCCGGCGCCTGGACCCGGAGTTCCGGCGCGTGAACCTGGAGATCCTCGGCAACACGGACGGTTTCCTGCACGCGCACGTGTGGCCGAGGTACGAGTGGGAGAGCGCGGATCTCGTCCGGTACCCGGTGTGGCTGTATCCCGCCGAGAACTGGCGCGACCCCGCGAGCGCGCTTGGGCCGGAGCACGACGCCTTGCGCGAGGCGATCGGGCACGAGCTCGACGTGCTGTCGGCAGGGGTGTAGTCAGGTCGGCCGGACTGCCGCGACGGCGTCGGTGTACAGCTCGGTCGTGAGGTCGTCCTCGCGGATCCCGAGCTCTGTGAGGGCGGCGCGGACGACGGCGAGGGCCGGTCCAAGGTCGCTCTGCGTGGCCGCGGCGGTTTCGACTTCGATGAATGTGGCGTGCAGTTCGGGCACGCGGACGAGTGTGGCGAGTAGTTGCCGGCCGTCGCGCTCGAAGCTGTAGTTCCGGCAGTGTTTTTCGAACGCGATCCGGGGGACGAATCCGAGTCCCCGGACGATCGCGTGCGCTGCGGCGGCATCGTCAACGCGGGTTTCGGCCTCGGGCTTTGAGCCGGAGGCCTCGTCCACGCGTGCGCCTTTGTAGGTGAGTACGGTGCGGGTGTCGTCCGGGCTGTGGACGGTGCGGATCCGCAGCTCGCGGTCGCCGCTCATCAGGCTGCCGTCCGGCGCGTCGTAGTAGGTGTCCCGGTAGACCTCGGCGCGGCCGGCACCGTGCTGGTCCTCCAACTGCTTGAGCACGCCCTCGGGGTCGCGCACGACCGCTTTGAGTTCCGCTTCGATCGCCATCCTGTTCCCTCCGTCGGACCACGCGCTCAGCGCACCACTGGAATGGTCCCGGACCGCCAGTCGGTCAGCCGCTTGCGGATGCTGGGCACCATCGGCAGCTCGTCCGTCTCCTCCGGGGTGAACCAGGCCACCTCGTGGGACTCGTGGGATACCCGCAGCTCGCCGCCGACCGGACGACCGAGGAAGCAGATGCTGAACTCCTGCCGGACTCGCCGTCGTCGTAGGCGAGGATGTGTCCGGGGTTGGTGTAGGTGCCGACGATCCCGGTGATCTCGATGTGGATGCCGGTTTCCTCGTACGTCTCGCGGATGCCGCAGTCGCCGATGGATTCGCCGACGTCCATCCGGCCGCCGGGGAGCGCCCACATCCCGTTATCGGTGCGGCGTTGGAGAAGGACACGGCCGCCGTCGTCGACCACGACCACCGAGGCTGCCGGTACCAGACTGTTGGCCTTGGGGGCGCTCGGGTCGTCCTCGTAGTCACGTCTGGGCATGCTCCACCTCCGGGATGGTCCACACGTCGTGTCCCTTGGCCACAGGTACTCAACGTGTGGCGGGGTGCCGTCAAATCTGCACGCGCGGCCGGATCATCGCGACAAGCGGAGGCGCCTGAGGGGAGGGCTGGACCTCGTTGACGGCCTCGTACCCCCAAGTCTCGTAGAGCGCCAGGACCTTGCCGTTCCCGGCGGCGG
Organism: Kitasatospora sp. NPDC093558; assembly: GCF_040683475.1. Taxonomy (NCBI): domain Bacteria; kingdom Bacillati; phylum Actinomycetota; class Actinomycetes; order Kitasatosporales; family Streptomycetaceae; genus Kitasatospora; species Kitasatospora sp. NPDC093558. Next base: position 9,744 of record NZ_JBFBDY010000115.1, read on the forward strand.
GGTTGACCATCAGGGTGATCTGGGGCTCGGTGCGGCCGGACAGCAGCTCGTCGTGGATTCGCCTGGCCACGCCGGTGCCTCGCCATGGCGCGCGGACCCCGATTTCCTTGAGCGCGAGCGTCGGCAGGTCGGTGACGTCGGCGGGCAGGGGCCGGATCATGCGGGTCCACCAGCGGTCGCCGGCCCGGATGGTGTTGCCGTAGGCGTATCCGATGGGATTCCCGTGGTCGTAGCCGATGACGGCCTCGAAGCCGGGCTCGCTGGCGTGCCGGTCGAGGCGCTCGGTGAATGCGGTGAGGGCGTAGTTCGGCAGGTGGAGGAGCGGTGCCCGCACGTCCGCGTATATGTCGATCAGCGCCGCACGGGCGTCCCCCGTCAGTTCACGGTGATGCCGTAGCTCTATATCGATCACGTGCTGGTCCTCCTTGTGTCCTCGATGAAGTCATGCCACGTTCGCACGGCGCTGCTTCCCTCCGCAGTCCCGCGCAGGGCTGTTCCGAACCGGTCCAGCATCCCAGCAACGCGCGGATGCTCGGCGAGGGCTGCCGGGATGCCCATCGCGGTCGTGACCGCCGGATCGAGGTCGCCCTGTCCGAGCTGCGCCCTGGCGAGGCGGGCGGTGGTGATGGCCCGGGAACGCTGCATGTGAGGGCGTAGCAGAGCGAGACTTCGGTGGGCGCATGCTTCGGCGTCCTCGTGACGGCCGAGGGCCAGGAACGCGGCGAGGGAGAGCGATTCGAGCTCGGCCTGGTCGTAGTGTGCGGTCAGCCATACGGGCCGGGGCACGTTCGCGTCGGCGCGGATGAGGGCGTCCTGGGCGCGACTGATGGAGTGCCGCACTGCGTTGTGGTCGCCGGTCAGGCCGTGGATGGCGGCGTGTCGGGCATGGGCGAGGGAGGCGAACATGGGGTCTCGGCGGGTGATCGGCAGACCTCGGGCCACGTCGTTTGCGGCGAGCGCGTCCGCAGGGCGGCGCATGTGGCGGTAGAGGCTTCCGGCGTGCGACCAGATGCGGAACTGGATGCCCTGGTCGCCCGACATGGAGGCGAGGTGGGCGGCGCGTTCGTGGTGTCTTATCGCAGAGTCGAAGCGGCGGCCGTCGATGGCTGCCCACATCGCGGAGGACATGAACGCGGCAGCGCAACCGTACAACTGCTGCCGGACGCGCTGGCTGGCCGATCCGGATTCCTGGAGGGCGAGCGCTTCATCCGCGAAGGCGACGGCCTGTTCCTCGATGCTGCGTCGGCCGCCGTGCCGGTGATCGCTGGCGACGACGGCGGCGAACCTGGCGGTGATCCGCTCGATGTCGGCGGCGCCGATCCGGCGCGGGGCGTTGACCGCTGGTGCTGCGGCACCGATCGCGGTGGCTATGAACGATCGCCTGTTCACGTCTGTCTCCGGTACTGGGCGGCTCTTTGCAGGTGGCGTGAAGCCGAGGTCCGGACCAGTACACCCGAATACCGCCTTGAGCGAGATCCGCATCTTCGCCGACGGCCAAACCGATTTCCCGGTAAGCCAGTTGTGAACCGTACGGTCCGACACGGTGCCCGGCTTTCCGGTGAGACGTTCGATCTCGACGTTCAGTTCACGTGCCAGGCCGGTCTTCGTCAGGCCGAGCCTTGCCATGTGGTGCCGGAGTAACAGGTTGTCACCCATGTGCCGACCGTAGCTCGGCACTCACCTGTCATGAAAGGCCATGGGTAATGGGCGGGTCAAGTTTTCCGATTGGCGGTGGATGCGCCGTGCCGGGCATTTCCTCACCAGTACCTCACTGACGGTCGTTCACTGGATGCGCGCCGCTCCGAAGCGGCTACTGGCGGCCGAGCACATGGCGTTCCCAATGACAGAGCTGCCACGTCAACCTCCCGTTCGAGAGATCTGGAGCGCTCCGTGACCACCGACCGAAAGCACCACCCCTGGAACCTGAACGGTGCAGCCGTTCTTGCGAACATCGACCCGGGCGGCGAGCGCCGATCGCCGGGCCAGGCGTCCCGGGAGAACGCTGCTGCGACCAAGGCTCGGATGCTGCTCGACGACCACCGAAGCGACGGCGGCCGATGCGTGCGCTGCGACGCCGCGTGGCCGTGCAGTGTCGCGGCGGATGCGATGTACGGGAGCGCGTCGTGATGCCCTGCAGGGTCGAGCTCGGCCGTCGCCCCGGCGACTTGGCGGTGGCGATCGACGGCTACCTGGAGCCGGTGACGGCGCGGTTCGAGGCGGCGATGACCAAGCTGTGGCAGGCGGTGCGCGAGCTCCCTATCGGCGAGTACCAGTACGGGGCGATGCACCGGCTGTTGGGCAGCGGCATCACCCGGGACCTGGAGCGGCTGCTCGATGGCGAGGGCGCGGTCGACTGGGTGCTCGATCTCGTCGGCGGTGGCCGGGTGATCGTACGCGTGTGGCGCGGGGACGGCCTCACCACCGCTCAGCGGGTCGGCCGACGGTACGTCCCCGAGCAGCAGCTGGGCGCGCGGCGCGGGGCAGGACTGTGGGCCATCCGAGACGTGGTGACCGGGAACCTGGTCCGGGACGGTGCCGGAGATGACTGCAAGGTGCTGCTGTTCTCGATCCGGGAGTCCGCCCAGGCCTGGATCGCCCGTCGCGTCAACTTCGCCGGATACCGTGGGTCTCGGCATCTTGCGGGCACCGAGTGAGCGCCGTTGGCGGGGCGTCCGCGACGATGGGTACCTGCCCGCGCTGCTACGCGTACACCCGTGGGCGGCTACTGGAGACCGTGGACGGCCGGCACGAGCTGATCGAGCACGACGGCTGCCCCGGCCGGAGGGCGGCCGCCCTTCCGGCGCATACCGTGTGCACTCGCGCCCCGGAGGCCGAGGGCGAGTGATCCCCTGAACTCCCGCGCCGGGCCTGGGAAGGGACCCGGTGCGGGCGGTAGATGCCCGACCAGGCATCGGTCTGGCGGGGCCAACCACCAAACGGAGGTATCGAAATGGGCAAGCACGGAGGCGGCTCGGGCGACGGCAAGGGCGGCGGGCAGCAGGACGACAGCAACAAGGGCGCCGGGCACGGTGGCGGCGGTTCCGACGAGGGCGGCAACACCTCGGACGGCCAGAACCCGGCGGGCGGCAAGTGACCAGCGAGACGGATGAGGAGGCGGGCCCTCAGGGGCTCGCCTCCGCGCTGGTGGCCGGCGGCGTGCTCACCTCGGACTGGCTGCCATCCTTCACCGCCGTCCGCCGCGAGTTGTTCGTGCCGGACCGCATCTGGCCGGGCATCGCGGACGGTACCAAGCAGAACCCCGTCGTGAACCGCTCCCAGGACCCCGAGGCTTGGCGAAGGGCTGTCTACTCGGACATCCCGCTTACCACTCAGTGGGACGATGGTGACCACGAGGGGGACGGGCTCGGCACGACCCCGAGTTCGTCCAACTCCATGCCGACCATGGTGGCTTCCATGCTCCGGGACCTGGACATCCGTCCGGGCGACAGGGCGCTGGAGATCGGCACGGGCACGGGCTGGAACGCCGGGCTGCTCGCTCACCGCCTCGGGCACCGCAACGTGGTGACGGTGGAGTACGACCCGGTGGTGGCGCGCGGCGCCCGGGAGAACCTGGACAGGGCCGGACTCGCGCCGACCCTCGTCGAGGGCGACGGGCGGGCAGGCTGGGCGGAGGGCGCTCCCTACAACCGGATCATCGCGACCTGTTCCCTGCTGGAGATCCCACCGGCGTGGCTGGAACAGGCGGCCCCAGGCGGGGTGATCGTTGCCCCGTTCGGCACCGAGTACGGCGGCGAGCAGATCGTCCGACTGGTCGTGAACGCCGACGGGACCCGGGCGGTCGGCAACTTCACCGGCGGATCCGCGTTCATGCGGCTCCGCCAACAGCGCACGGAGCGGCCGTTGTTCGACGCGTACCTCCACGGGGTGCCCTGGCCGGCGGATGGCGTGAGGAGCACGACCACGCTGTCCCCGGAGGACACCGGCGAGTGGTTCCAGCAGTTCGTCATCGGACTCGGCGTGCCCGGGGTGTTCTGGCGGGCGGAGCGCTACGACAACGGCGCGTACACGCTGTGGCTCTACAGCCGGGACGCTTTGTCCTGGGCGTCGGCCGACTACGAGCGGGACCGCATGGAGTACGAGGTGTACCAGTCCGGGCCGCGCCGGCTGTGGGACGAGGTGGAGGCCACCTACCGCTGGTGGGAGGCCCAAGGCCGCCCCGGATACGACCGGTTCGGCCTGATGGTCACCCCGGAGGGCCAGGCGGCCTGGCTCGACTCCCCGGACAACCCGGTCCCGCAGCGGAGTTGACGGATCCGGCATCCCGCCCCGACCGCACGGCGGTGCGGTCGGGGCGGGGTTGAGCCGGGCACCACCGATTTGTCGAGGCTCACGCCTCCCTCCTGCAAGGAGCAACCGCATGACCGTGGTCATCGACACCGAACGCGCCCGCGCTCTGCGCGGCGGGCTGGCACGGCAACTGGCGGACGCCGGGCACGACCGGAGGTGGGTCGGGGCCGTCGAAGCCGTGCCCCGGCACCTGTTCGTGCCCGCGTTCCATCAGCAGGGCAGCACGGGGGAGTGGGAGCGTATCTCCGCCGGCGACACCGGCTACCTCGACGGCGTCTACGCGGACCGTGCCCTCACCACCCAACTGACGGACACCGTCCCGACCTCGTCCTCCAGCGAGCCCGACCTCATGCTCACCATGCTGGACGCCCTCGAAGTATCGCCCGGCCATCGGGTCTTGGAGGTCGGTACCGGCACCGGATACAACGCCGCGCTCCTCGCGCACGTCCTCGGCGACGTCAACGTGACCACCATCGACGTCGATCCCGAACTCACCACCCTCGCGGCCGAGCGTCTTCGCGCTGCCGGCTACAACCCGGCCGTCCACACCGGAGATGGCGCCGTCGGCGTAGCCAGCCAAGCGCCGTTCGATCGGATCATCGCCACCTGCGGCATGCAGTCCATTCCCTGGCGGTGGGTGGAGCAGGCAGCCGATGGAGCTGTAATGGTGGTGCCGATCGGCTGGGGGCTGGCGAAGATCACCGTACGTGCCGGGCGGGCAGAAGGGCGGTTCCTGCCTGAGGGCGCGTACTTCATGGCTCGTCGCGCTCCCGGTGCGGAACCGAGGTTCGCTGGGCTGGAGAACATCCAGCCCAGCACAACCAAGGTGCCTGTCGCAGGACTTCTCGACCGCCTCCGGTTCCCACTGGCCCTCGCGCTGCCCGGCTACCGTTCGTGCACCTGGTCCGACGATGCGACTGGTGAGCTGGAGGCCCTCGGCATCTGGATGCCGGACGGCTCGACCGCCACCGCTCACGTCGACGGCACCGTCCGCCAGCTCGGACTCACCGGCCTGTGGGACGTGATCGAGCAGCTGGACAGCCAGTTCAGTACCACCCCAGCCCGAGAGGACTTCGGGCTCACCCTCACCCCGGCGACGCAGCGTGCGTGGTGGAAGAGCGAGGACGGCCCGGGTTGGGAGCTTCCGCTGACGGCCTTCGCGGCTTGACGCCCCGGCCGGCTCACCTCGCTCGCGGACTGGGCAGTCGACCAATCAGCTTCGCCGCTGATGCCCCCGCCCCTGGGCTGATTCACCCGGCCGCCCCGGAGGCCGAGAGCGGGTGGCTCCCTGAACTCCCGGTCCGGGCCGGGGGAAGCTCGCAGCAGACGTCACCGGGTCTCCCATGCTGCATACCCCTCTACGGGTCCAGGACGCCGTTCTCGTCCATGTAGTGAACGCCCGAGCTGACGCGCCCGCCATCGACCGTCTGGGATTCGAGCCACTCGCTCGACAGGTCGTGCAGGTTCGTGTGCTGGCGCTCCCAGGGCATGTTGTGCCCGGCGCAGGCCACTTTGATCATCACCGAGTGGTCGTCGGGGACCTTGGGGAGTGCGTCGTAGAGCGCGGGGACGGAGAAGTTGGTGTTCGGCTTGCTGGGGTCCGGCGGGTCCGTATTCGCCAGCTTGTCGTTCTCGCCGTACACGATGCACACGGGCACGTCCTGCCCGAGTTCGCTCTGCGCCACGGTGTCCTTGTTCAAGCCCCACCAGACGGCGTTCCTGTAGTGGTCGACGCCCGCCCCCCAGGTGCGGCCGAGCGGATCGTTGTCCATGATCGCGTCCCATACCACGTCGACCATGCCGTCTTCGCGCTGGTCCGCGCACAACAACGCCTCGGGGTCCCAGGTGTGCGCCAATCCCTCCTTCGTGAGCAGGAGCGTGGGGAAGCCGGGCATCGGCAGCACGGCGGGCGGGTCCCTCCACCCCGCGGGCGGAAACGACGGTGCCATCAGGAACAGGCTCTTCACCACGGTGGGATTCTTGATCACGTACGGCACCATCACGCGCGCGGCCGCGGACCAGGCGATGAAATGGAGCTCGTCGACGGGCAGTTGGTTCAGGATGTAGTCGACGACGGTGGCGAGCTCGTCCTCGTCACTGTGTGAGTTGTTCAGCTGGAACGGGTAGCTCGCGGTGGTGCACGGCCCGGTCAGCGGGGGCTGCAGGAGCGTCCAATCCTGGCCGGCGCTGAACCCGACGTTGCACGGGTCGTCCATCACCTTCGGACGCGGCGACATGCCCGAACCCTGGAGGTCCAGCATGAAGACGTCAAAACCGGCCTGCGCCAGCGCATCAGCCCAGCTGTAGGTCCCGTACTGGAGATCAAAGCCGGCGAGCACCGGAACGCTTCTGCTGTTCAGCGCGAGGACGGCCTTACGGCTGTTCGGCAATCCCGACGAGGGCGTACCGTCGCGCTCGCGCATGAAGAGTTCGACGGTCTGGCCCTGGTTCGCGGGGACCGTCGAGACGTGGGGAACCGCGTGATCGGTGAAGTCGATGGTCATGCCGGGCACCCTTCCGTCGACTCGGTCCGGGGGAAAAGCCCTGCCCGGCCAGCATGGGCCCGGGGGCCGACCCACGCCACCGCACGGCCCCTGGCCGCCCGCCCGGTCCGTACACGCCCACGGGCCGGCTGCGGGCCTGCTTCCGCGAAGGACTGCCCGGTCGGCTACCGTCGGATCAAGTTCGACGTCACTGAGGCGGCAGCGTCACCGCCTGCCACCGGTACGCCATGTCCTCCTGCCAGCACTGCAACTCGCCCTCCACCGCCGCCGCCAGGCACAGCCGCCAGTCGTCCCCGACGGCCAGGGCGACGCGGGTGGCCGGGCGGAGGGTGGGGCGCCACCAGCGCGGGTGGCGGGACGGGGTGGCCGTGCGCAGGCGGACGCCGCCCTCGCCGGCCAGGGCGAGGGTGGGGCCGCCGCGGTGGCCGGCCAGGGCCAGGGCGTGGGCGGGCTCGCCGTCGCCGACCTCCGGTGCGGGGCCGGCCGTGCCGAGGGTGTGCAACTGGACGGAGCCGTCGGTGCGCAGCGTGGCGGCCTGCGGGCCCGCCGAGGTGCGGGCGAGGGCGGCGGCCCGGAGCGGTCCGGGCGGGCCGAACGGGACGGGGGCCGTGCCGGGGCGCCACCACAGGGTGCGGTCCCGGTGTTGGGCGAGGACGAGCCACGCGCCGGGCCGCTCCTCGACGGCGGCGAGGACGCGGTCGGCGGGGCAGTCGGGCAGTTCGCGGCCGGTGAGGGTGCGGCCGGGGGCCCAGCGGTACGAGTGGAGCGAGCCCCCGGCAGC
>NZ_JBFBDY010000116.1:0-16904 GCF_040683475.1 Kitasatospora sp. NPDC093558
GGGAGGGCGGGCGCGTCGGCGCGGGCGTGGGTGCGGATGCCGGCCCAGTCGGTGCGGCCGGGCTCGAAGCCGTAGTCGCCCTGGCCGACGCTGCCGGCGCTGCCGAAGTGCTCGGCGGCGGCGGGCACCATGTACGGCGCGCGGTCGGAGCCGGTGGCGGGCCGGGTGGTCGGGTACCAGAAGCTGATCATCAGCTCGCGGTGCCGTCCGGGCTTCCACGGGTCGTCCCGGCCGTCGTCGGTGAGGTGCAGAGCCGTCGTGCCGATCGGGTACGGCCCGGTGGGCTGCGGCAGCCAGGCCCGGGCCTGCTTGCCGGCGGTGCCGCTCTCCGGTGCCGCCATCGCCCCCGGCGCCACGCCCAGCGCCGCCGTCGCCGCCAGCAGCACCGCTGCCACGGCCCGTCCCCGCCTGTTCATCGTCGTTCCTCCTCGTTCGTGTTCCGACGGGAGCGACAGTACGGGCGGGGAGGGGCCGAAGCCGTCATACCGGGGGGCCAAGTCGCCGCGTAGTACCCCGGTATGACGTCCGTCCGGGTCAGGCGTACTTCTTCAGCTCCCGGCGCGCCAGCGAGCGCTTGTGCACCTCGTCCGGCCCGTCCGCCAGGCGCAGCGTGCGGTTGCCGGCCCACAGCTGGGCGAGCGGGGTGTCCTGGCTGACGCCGGCGGCGCCGTGGGCCTGGACGGCCTTGTCGAGGATCCACTCGACGGTGAGCGGGGTGGCGATCTTGATGGCCTGGATCTCGGTGTGCGCGCCGCGGTTGCCGACGGTGTCCATCAGCCAGGCGGTCTTGAGCACGAGGAGCCGCAACTGCTCGATGCGGACGCGGGATTCGGCGATCCAGTCCTGCACGACGCCCTGGTCGGCGAGCGGCCGGCCGAACGCGGTGCGCTCGATGGACCGGCGGCACATCAGCTCCAGCGCGCGCTCGGCGATGCCGATGGCGCGCATGCAGTGGTGGATGCGGCCGGGCCCGAGGCGGGCCTGGGCGATGGCGAAGCCGGCGCCCTCCTCGCCGATCAGGTTCGCGGCGGGGACGCGGACGTCCTCGAACAGCACCTCGGCGTGGCCGCCGTGGTCGGAGTCGTCGTAGCCGAACACCTTCATGCCGCGCTTGACGGTGACGCCGGGGGTGTCGCGCGGCACGAGGATCATGCTCTGCCGGCGGTGCTTGGCGGCGTCCGGATCCGTCTTGCCCATGACGATGAGGATCCGGCACTGCGGGTTCATCGCGCCGGTGATGTACCACTTGCGGCCGTTGACGACGTACTCGTCGCCGTCGCGCTCGATGCGGGTGGCGATGTTGGTCGCGTCGGAGGAGGCGACCCCGGGCTCGGTCATCGCGAAGGCGGAGCGGATCTCGCCGTCCAGGAGGGGCCGCAGCCAGCGCTCGCGCTGCTCGGGGCTGCCGAACTGGGCGAGGAGCTCCATGTTGCCGGTGTCGGGCGCGGCGCAGTTGAAGGCGGGCGGGGCCAACTGGGGGCTGCGGCCGGTGATTTCGGCGAGCGGGGCGTACTGGAGATTGGTGAGGCCGGCGCCCTGCTCACCTGGGAGGAAGAGGTTCCACAAGCCCTGCTTGCGGGCCTCGGCCTGGAGGTCGGCGACGATCGGCGGGACGCTCCAGGCGGGGCGGGCGGGGTCGGCGAGCTGCTCTTCGAGGACGGGCTCGGCGGGGTACACGTACTCGTCCATGAACGCGAGCAGTTGCTCGCGGAGCTGGTTCGTACGGGCGTCGTAGGCGAAGTCCATCAGGCTTCTTCCTTCAGAGTGGTCAGGCCGTACCGGGCGAGGATCGGGGCCATCTCGCCGGCCCGCTCGAAGCCGGCGCCGAGGGTGCGGCCCTGCTGGAAGCGGTAGTGGATGCCCTCGGCGACGACGGCGAGCTTGAAGGCGGCGAAGGCGACGTACCAGTCGAGGTCGGCAGCTTGACGACCCGTCAGTTCGGCGTAGTGGGCGACCATTTCGCTGCTGGAGGGGAACCCCGGGGCGGTCATGGCGGCGGGGATGATGCCGCCGCCGACGCCGGCGACCTCGGTGTACATCACGAGGAGGCCGATGTCGGTGAGGGGGTCGCCGAGGGTGGACATCTCCCAGTCGAGGACGGCGGTGATCGTGTCTTCCGCGTCCACCAGCACGTTGTCGAGCCGATAGTCCCCGTGGACGAGCGCGGGGGCGGGCGATTCGGGCCGGCGGGTGGAGAGGAGGTCGTGGAGCTTGTCGAGCTCGGGCAGGTCCCGGCTGCGGGAGGCGGCGAGCTGGGTGGACCAGCGGCGGAGCTGGCGTTCGAGGTAGCCGTCCGGCCGCCCGAAGTCGGCGAGGCCGACGTCCGCCGGGTCGATGCAGTGGAGGGCGGCGAGGGTGGCGACAAGGCGGCGCCCGAGGACGTGGACGCGCTCCTCGCCGAGGGCGGCGAGAGGGGCCGGGTCGCGGTGGGCGACGCCGGGGACGTACTCCATGAGGTACCAGGGGGCGCCGAGGACGTCGCTGGTGGGGTCGTGGTGGAGCGTGCCGGGGACGGGGACGTCGGTGTCGCGGAGGGCGGTCATGACCCGGTATTCGCGGCCCATGTCGTGCGCGGTGGCGAGGACGTGCCCGAGGGGCGGGCGCCGGAGAACCCACCGGGAGCGGCCGTCCGTGAGCACGTACGTGAGGTTGGAGCGCCCGCCCTCGATGAGCTCGGCGGCGAGGGGGCCCTGGACGAGACCGGGCAGCTCACGGTCCAGGTGGGCGCGGAGCAGACCCAGGTCCAGACCGGGCGGATCGGCGGGGGTCGTCTCGGGCATCGGGCGGCTCCTGGGGTGGGGAAGATCGATGACTAAGCGCTTGCTTAGCATTCAGCCGAGGGACACCTGCTGTCAATGCCGCCGCCGATGCCGCCACATGCAGCGAGCCCCCGGACGCAGGGCGGTTTCTACGGTCCGGGGGCTCGTCGGGCAGGTCCGGTCACCGCTCCCGACAGGCCAGGAACGTCTTCCGCTGCTCCCCCATGCCGTCGGCGGCGAACGCCTCGGCGAAGTCCTCCAGCGCGTAGGTGTCGCCGAGCAGGTCCGAGACATCGTGCTTGGCCAGGAAGCCCAGCGCGTCACCGAAGGTCCCGTAGGACGCCGACTCGAAGACGAGTTCCTTGCGCAGGGCTGCCGTCAGGTCCACCGGGACCGGCGCGGGCGGCCGGCTCTTCAGGACGATCCGGCCGCCGGGACGGACCGCGCGGATCATGTCGTCGAACGCCGCCCTCGTCGGCCGGGTCTCGATGATGTAGTCGTAGGCGTCCGTCTCCAGCGGCGCTGCGGCGCCCTCCGCGAAGGTGTCCACGGCGTCGAACCCGGCCGACCGCAGGACGCGCCCGGTCAGCTCGGCGATCCGGTTGCCGCCGTAGACGAGTCCGCGCTCGCCCGGACGGATGGCCGTCTTCAGGACGGCCAGCGCCGCACAGACCGGCTCGGCGTACGCGCCCTCCCGGAAGGACAGGTGGTCCGGCAGGTGGTGCACGACGTCCGCGGGCACGGTGACGTACTCGGCGAACGCGCCGTGCCGTCCGACGCCCAGGAAGTCGTGGCGCGGGCAGCACTCCGGCTCGTCCGCCGTGCACCGCCCGCACGCGCGGCAGGGGATCACGGGCATCACGGCGACCCGGTCCCCCGGGGCGAACCGGTGCACCTCCGCGCCGCACCCGGCGACCACCCGGCGAACTCGTGCCCGAGAATCAGCGGATCGGCGCAGGCGAGCAGCCCACGGGCGGCGTAGATGTCGGTCCGGCACACCCCGGCGACCTCGATGCCGATCAGCACCTCCTGCGGGGCTGGTACCGGCAAAGGAACGTGACTGACCGTCACCGACGTGCCGCTCTTGACGACCGCCCGCATCCGCGTTCCGCCGGCCGTCATCGGGCAGTCACAGGTCGCACGCCGGCCCCCTCGACGGACGCGGGCGCCCCCTCGACGGACGACCCCGCCACGGACGACCCATCCTCGGACGACCCCGCCCGGAGCAGCGAACCGTCGCGCATCGCGCCGAGCACCGCCCGGATGTCGCCGTCCATCGGCCGGTCGGCGGCGTTGAACGGGGCCAGGGTGCGGACCAGTTGGTGCACCCTCCGGGTGCGCGGCCCGAGCTGCCCGGCGCCGCGCAGCTCCACTGCCTGGCACGCCGCCAGCAGGTGGATCGCGGCGACCTCCCTGGTCAGGTCGAGCACACTGCAGGCGTCCCGCGCCGCGATCGGCGACATGCTGACCTTGTCCTGGTTGTGCGCCCCGGTGGACCGCGAGAAGACTCCGGCCGGCGCGGCGGTCTTGAGCGCCTCGGCCGTGACGGCGGAGCAGGCCAGCTGCATGCCCTTGTAGCCGTGGTGCAGCCCGGCCGCCCAGTCGTCCTCGCCGGCCGGGGCGACCAGGCCGGGCGTCAGACCGTTGCTGAACTTGTCGTCGACCAGTAGCGCGAGCTGCCGGTCCAGCAGGTCGGCGACGTTCGCCACCGCGACCTTCAGCGCGTCCATCGCGAGCGCGAGGTGCCCGCCGTAGAAGTTGCCGCCGCTGTGCACCGCACCGGTCGCGGTGTCGAAGAGCGGATTGTCGTTCGACGAGTTGATCTCGGTCTCGACCCAGCGGCGGACCCAGTCGACGGTGTCGCGCAGCACGCCGATCACGTGCGGCGCGCAGCGCACCGAGTACCGGTCCTGCACGCTCCGGCTCAGCCGCTGGAAGCCCCGCCCGCCCAGGGGGTCGCTGAGACCCAGCACCTGGCCGTGGTCCAGGGCGAGGTGCGAGCCGGCGAGCAGCTCGGCGATGCGGCGCGCGCTCGTCACCTGGCCGGGGTGCGGCTTGCTCTCCTGCAGGAAGGCCACGAAGTGGCCGCGGTTGCCCGCAAGGGCCTCGCATGCCAAGGCCGTTCCCGCTTCCGCCAGTTCGGCCAGTTCGGCCGCCTGCGCGACGGCGAGTGCCGCGAACGCCGCGGAGAACGACGTGCCGTTCACCAGCGCGAGGCCGTCCTTGGCCTCCAACTCGACGGGTTCCAGCCCGAGTTCGTCCAGCACCTCGGCGGCGGAGCGCACCGCACCCCGGTACCGGACCTCGCCCTCCCCGATCAGGGGCGCGGCCAGGTACCCCAGCGGCACCAGGTCGCCGCTGGCGCCGACCGAACCCCGCTCCGGGATCACCGGGAGCGCGTCGTGGCGCAGCAGGTCCAGCAGCCGCTCGACGATCAGCGGGCGGACGCCGGAGTTGCCGCGGGCCAGGCAGTTCGCCCTGATCAGCAAGGCGGCGCGGCAGACCTCGGGCGGGGCGAGGGGGCCGGTGCCGTTGCGAAGGAACCGCAGCATGTTGCGCTGCAGTTCGGCGGTCTTGTCGACGGAGATCTGCCGGTCGGCGCCGGCCCCGAAGCCGGTCGTCACGCCGTAGATCGGCTGCCCGGTGGCGAGGAGCTCCCGCTTGAGTTCCCGCGATTGCACCATCCGTGTGGCCGCGGCCCCGTCCAGCCCCACGCCCGGCCCCTCGGAGACGTCCTGCCGCATCGCAACGCGGACGACGTCCTCCACCAGGAGGCCGTGACCGTCCAGGGCGAGGTTCGTACGGCTTCCCGGGCGTGCGTCGGGCTGTTGCGCCATCGGCGCCAGTCCTGCGGTGCTCACGTGTCTCCAAAATCGGTTGCCGGCTCAGCGAACGGGTGAGGTCGCCGGGGCCGGCTCGCTGTGCGCCCCTCCCCCGACGTCTGCCTCGACGAGGTGAACGAGGCCGAGGGCCGGTAGGGCACGGACCAGACGTTCGAGAGCGACGCCGAGGTCGGAGAGGGATTCCTCGGAGAGCGGCGTGACGGCGAGAGCACGGACGGGTTCGCGGCACTCGCGCAGGGCGTCCACCAGGTCGGCGCGGTGGGGGCCGTCGGCGGGCGAGGTGCCGAACAGGCGCCGGTGGAGCCGGTACGGCCGGGCAACGTCCTCCACGGCCGCAGCGGCCTGCTCGAACCGCGTCAGCGCCGCCTCGACCCCCTCCCCGCGGCGGCGGGCTCCGAGGACGGCCGCCAGCGCGCCCACGGCGACGGCCAGCCGCGAGCGCAAGACGTCCCCCGAGCGCACCGGCACCACGAACCAGCCCACCGCGGCGGCGAGTACGGCCCCCAGGGTGAGCGCCCCCAGCCTGGCCGGCAGCAGGTGTGCGTCGGGCCGGCCGAGGTAGCCGTGCAGCAAGGACATCAACGTCGTCACGGCCGCGGCGAAGAGCGTCCGGCTGACCTCCCGCAGCCCTGCCGTCGTGGTGAGCACCACGAGGATCAGCACGATGCCCGGCGTACCGTGCGGGTCCACCACCATGGCCAGGACCGTGGCGGCCATGGTGCCTGCCACAGCCCCGGCGCCGCGTTCGACGGCCCTGAGGAGGAGGTTGCCGCGGCCTCCCGTGGCCAGGCCGACGATCACCGCGCTCAGCACGGTCCAGGACCAGTGCCCGGGGAAGAGCAGCAGGCCCACGGTGAACGCGGCGGTGAGCGAGACGGCCGTCTGCAACGCCCTCCGGGTGCCGGGCGCCCTCGACCCCGGCCGCGTCGGGGGCAGCGGGGCCGGCCGGCGTCCCTCCGGTCCGGGCAGCCCGGTCAGCCGGTGACCGGCCCAGCGCACCGCGGGGACCCAGCAGAAGGCCATCAGGGCGACCAGGGCCAGCCGGCCGCAGTCAGGCCACCAGGCCCGGACGTGGGTGGGCGACATCAGTGCGGCGATCAGCGCCAGCACCACCGTCACGCCCACCCCTCCGGCCTTCGCGCCGAACCGCCGGGCCCAGGCCGCGGCGGTCAGCAGCGCGACGAACGCCGCCGCGCCCAGGACGGGTTGCCGGGTCATCAGCCCCGCGAGGCCAGCCGCCGCCCCGGCAACCGCCGAGAACACCACCGCATGCGCCGGCTCCTCGCCGGCGGGTCGGCCGCCCGCTCTCCTGCTGAGGACGAAGGCGTATGCCGCTCCCGGCAGCGCCAGCGTCTGCGCGGGCAGGCCCGCGAGACGGGCGAGCGCGACCGCCGATCCCAGGGACAGCAGGACGGTCGCGACGACCAGCGCGAGCCGGTACGCCCAGGCGGCTCGGATCTGCGCCACCGCGGTCGGGCCCTCAGCCGGCGGGGGTCATCGCGCGCGCACTGAGCTCGTCGAGCAGCACCTTGCGGCGGACCTTGCCGAGTTCGGTGCGGGGAAAGTCGCTGACGCGTTCGATCCGGGTGGGCAAGCAGGACTCGTGGAAGCCGAGCCGGCGCAGGTGGTCCCGCACCTCGTCCAGGTCCGGCCGGGTCGACGAGATGACGGCGGCGCAGGGGGTCTCCCGGCCGTCGGCGTGCTGCCACGGCACGAGCACCGCGTCCTCGATGCCGGGGTGGGTCAGCAGGGCGTCCTCGACATCGGCCACCGGGACCTGCCAGGAATCGCCGATGCGTTCGGCCGCCCGGCCGACGAACCGCAGCCCGTCCGCCCCGTCGGGCGCCACCAGGTCGCCGGTGTCCAGCCAGCCGTCGTCCTCGTGCAGGGACCACCGGATCCGACCGCTGTCGCGGCCGACGGTCGCCAGGCAGACCGCGGGTCCGCGCACGTGCAGCCGGAAGACGTCGCCGTGGTGGTGCGTCCGGCCGGCCGGCTCCAGGCGGACCTCTCCCCCGGTCCGCATCCGGCCGAGACTCCGGGCGGCGTGCTCCGGCGGATCGTTCGGGCCGGTGGTCACCACGTTGCCGCACTCGGTCATGCCCCAGACGTTCAGCACCAGGGGACACAGTTCTTCCTGCACAGCCGCCAGGGTCACTTGGGGCAGCGGGCCGCCGAAACTGCCGACGGCCCGCAGACTCGACACGTCGCGGGCCCGACGCCGCTGCTCCTCGGTGAGGCTGCGGAGCATCCGGGGTGAGGTCATCAGCTCGTCGACCCCGGTCCGCTCGATCAGGTCCAGCCAGCCACCCGGGTCCCGGCTGTCGCTGAGGAGAATCAGGGGCCCCGGCGAAGTGGCATGGAGGGTCCTGCGGAACGCCGCGGAGAACGACATGCCGGAGGCCAGCCCCCGGAGCCGCCCAGGAGAGGGAGACCGCGGCATGCCGTACATCGTGTTGGCGCTGTGCGCGACCAGGTGGGGCTCGCCGGTGGTGCCGGAGGTCATCAGGATCGCGCACACCTCGTCGGGGCCGAGGGGGTCGAGATCGTGGGGCTGCGCGGCGGCGCATCGGCCGTGGAAGGCGTCGTCGAGGCTGACCGCGTTCGTGGCAGCGGCGTCGCCGAGGACGATGCGGTAACGCAGGGCGGGCAGCCGGGGGGCCTGTTCGAGGAGCTGTTGCGCCTGTTCGACGCCGTCCCACTCGTCGGGGACGACGCAGGCTACGGCACCGGTGGCGGCCAGCGCGCGCTCCGTGACGAACGATCCGAACAGGGTGGGCAGGGGCGCGATGACCGCCCCGACCCGAAGACAGGCGACCGCCAGCACCGCCGTCTCCCACCAGGCGGGCAACTGATGGGCCACCACGTCCCCGCGGCGCACTCCCAGCTCTCGTAGGGCCGCGGCCACGGCGTCCGCTCGGGCGTCGAAGTCGCCGAACGACAGGGGGATCAGCCGATCCTCGCGGTGCCGCCACGTCAAGAGGGCGGTCTCATCGGGCCCTTCGGCGGCCGACTTCCGCAGATCATCGGAGAACGTCGTATCGCGCCACCAACCCTCCTCACGGTAACGACGGGCGAGCCCGGCGGGAGGAGCGAGGGAATCGAGTACCGTGCGCAGTTGCACCTTGCACACCTAAAGTAGTCGCCGGATTTCCGTGCGTGATCATAGCGCGCAAGGCCGACCCCACCGGACATGGAACGAACCCCCGGCCTCACCGGGGAGGTCGCGCACCGGATGGAATCGAGCCTCACATTCGAACACCGCAGCGACGCTCCGCGGCCGCCCCCGAGATCGGTGCCAGAATCCAGACTCATAACCAAAACCGCTTTCCAGATGAGAATCACTCGATCGAGTGCGCTCCGCTTCTGCGACAGCCGTCTGCCCTGCTGTACTCATCGCATGACCGACCAAATCCCCGACAGCGCCTATGAATTACTGATTGCCCCCATGCGCCTGGCGCCCGCGGAGAAGACGGGACACCCCTTTGATGTCCTGGATCCACTCGAAGAACGTGTCCATGCCGGACGCGACCAGACGGGAAAGCGCCGGGGAACGAACGGACTTGGCCTGACGGGGCTGGGCACGTCGGCAGCTCGCGTGGCCGGACGGAACCGGGCGGGCTCCGGCGCGTCCGCCGGGCTGGACGTGCTGTGGACCCGGCATCGTGCCGCAGGGTCACGCCTGGCGGATCACGTCGCCGCCGTGCGCCGCGGGGCAGCCCGGGATGGCGGGTGGGTCTGTGATCCGGAGGCGACACTCGCGGCCATGTCGCACGCCCCGGCCGCCTGGGGGGAGCGCTTCGCACCCTGGATGAGGGATTGTGCCGAGATGGTCAAGCACGGGCGGGCCCTGCTCGCCGAGATCCGCACGATCCGCCGGGGCGGTGCCGGGCCGGCCGGACAGGGGCAGGTGGCGCTGGTACCGGTCACGGTGGGCGCGGATCCGGTGGGGGCGCTGGTCGCCCGGGCCCGGCTCGGGGAGAACGCGGGCCGGTCCACGAAGTCGAAGCTTTCGCGGTGCAGTTCGGCGGATTGGGCGGCCGTCGCGGCGGAGTTCGGGCTCCAAGGGGTGGCGGAGTACCCGAACTTCGCTTTGGGTTCGTGGTGGATGGGCCTGCTGTCGGACGATTACGACGACTGGCGCCAGGATTACGTCGCCATTCTCGACTACTCGTTCTATCTCGAATACAACGTCGACACCGCCTACGGGGACGGGGACGACCGCCTGAAGCGCGAGATCCTCGCACTCTGGAACATGCCGGACCTCCCCGCCGACCTCCAGGCGCGCCGCGCACACGTCGCCGCCAACCTCGCCTACTTCGACACGAAGCGCCGCGACGAGGCGGACACCAGCGACCTGCCCACGACGGGCCTCACTGCGTGGGTCTACCACGACCGCGACCACTGGCGAGACCTCAAGGCGGTCGACAGCGGCATCTTCGGGCACTACCTGGGGTTCGTGCCCGGACCTGCGGGACGGGACGACATGATGCTGACCGGCCTCACCAACGATTGGGTCGACATCGGCCCCGACCTGCGGCATCAGGAGTGCGGCCAGTCGGTCCTGGCCCTCACCCGAGGGTCGCTGGTCATGGCCGACCTGCTCGACTGCTACGAGCGGACCGTGTGGATGATCAACACCCAGTGGACGGAGGAGGGCGGCATCCGTCCGGAGCGCTACGCCGCGTGCATGGAGACGCTCGGCACCTGCCTGTGGGAGACGGGGAACCACCGGCAGGACATGTGGCGCTACTACGCACTCGGCTACGACCTGTGCCGGGCCGCGTTCGAGCGAGACCTCTACCTGTCGGGCCAACTCGCCGACTGCTACGGCGAGGACCTGACCCCGATCACGCCGCCCAGTCCGCTCCGGGTACGCGTCCCACGGCGGAGCCTGCCGTTCAGGGTCGATGTGGGCGGCGTCCGGCACAGCGGGAGGGTCGACCTGCACACGGCGGTCTGCGATGCGGTGGGGAGCGGTGTGCTTCCGATGGGTGTCGTGGAGCAGCAGTTCATCATCCCGTGGCTGCTGCGGGAGCGGAGGATCACTGCCGAGGCCTTCCTCACGCACATGGACCGCACCTACTGCCGCCACTTCGCGCAGATCATGCGGTCCGGGCACGCGAACGACTTCGGACGGGAGTATGGCGAGGCGATCGCGGCGTTGGCCATGGAACAGTGGTGGCACGGCATGTACTTCGCGATCGGCGCGGGGAGCCTGATCGAAGCGCAGCCCGGCCACATCGCGGGCGACCGCAGCCACGCGGGAGAACAGGGCCCACGGGGGTTCGAGCGCATGGCTGGATGAGCGTTCCGCCGTGCGGCGGACGCAGTGGCGTGATGCTCTTGCCTGCGGCCAGGAAGATCCCCTTCTTCCTGGCCGCGCGTCAGATCCTGCCGAACTCCCCAGCGGCGGTCGCGGCGACGAAGGACCGCCACGCGTCGGAGGAGAAGAGGAGAGCTGGCCCCTCGGGGTCCTTCGAGTCACGGACCGGAACAACGCCGGGGAAGTCGGGAGCCACCTCGACACAGTTGCCACCGTTGCCGCTGTAGCGGCTCTTCACCCACCGAGCACCGGCCAGGTTGAGGGCCGTCATTGAAGTTCCTTCCGGACAGCGCGAATCATGGCAAGCGAGGCCGCCGTGTCCAACGACTCCACCTTCAGGTGATCGTAGTCCTCTTCCCAGCCCGCGACGCTGTCCCGCCCTCGTTCCAAATGGCCTCGCGAGTGGGATTCGGCATAGCCCACCACAGACCTGTCCGGGAGTGTCAACAGCACCACAGGCAGGAGAAACGGCCGTCGTTCACCGAGACGGAAGGGGGCCACCTGGATGGTGACGTTCGGGCGCTCGGTCAGCCTCAACAGATGATCCAGCTGAGGGATCATGACTTCTGGCCCGCCCACCGTGCGCACGATACAGCTCTCATCGAGTACGGCGTGGATCACAGGCGGCGGGTTCTTCTCAAGTAGCCTCTGACGCCCGGCCAGGAACTCGACTCGCCCGTCCGCTTGTTCCTGCGTGATGCTGCCACGAGCGACGTTCCCCGCTTCCATGGCGGCGGCGTACTCCATGGTCTGCATGAGGCCCGGGATCACACCCAACTCGAATGTACGGAGCCTCTTGCACCGCGCCTCTGCGTCAGCAAACTCCGCAAATCCCTCCAGCAGGCTTGCGTTCGAGATTCGACGCCACAACTCCTTGAAGACGCCACCCGACTCGAACACCCGGTCCGCCGCCACCGCGAATTTAAACGTTACAGGCTTCTTCGCCCCTTCGACGTACGAGACCAACCCGTGGCTGTAGCCCATACGCGCACCGAGCTCCTTCTGCGACCACCCCCTGGAGCGTCGCCACCTGCGGAGTTCATCTCCGAAACGGATAGCTGGAGATGACGACACGTCATCAACATAAGGCTCCACAACAGCCCCCGTCTTTAACTCGGCAGGACAGTGAAGGTTGAGACCTAGAGAGCATAGGGCGCGAAACCCCACCATGGCTACACCGGGTAAGAATTCGGACGCGAAGCGCAACCGTGGAGACACCCATGCCCCTCAACATCCCCATGAGAAACGCGGAGTTGATCAACTCCACGCAGACCCTCCAGGCGGTGATCTACCTCGCCAAGGTCGGCCCCACCTTTCCCGAGCTCGAAATGCGGAGCTGCGAGGAGTACGCCCTCGCCTTCAACTGGGGCGTCTGCCTCACCATCATCGACGACGACCTCAACACTCCCCCGGACTCCCGCCCGAAGCTCCAGATCGCCCTCCAGCGCATCCGCACCGCCCGATCCGGCGCCCTCCTCATCCCCAGCAACGCCACGATCTCCCCCATCGACGGCGAGTTCCACGAGTTCTCCCGGCAGGTCGAAAAGGCCGGCGGCTTCGTCCAGGTGGCCCGCCGGTGACCGCCCGCCGCTTCACGATCATCCGCGCCGCCAACGCCACCTACCCCACCTGGGTCATCTACAGCCACCGGACCCGCCGCCTCGTCCGCGCCCTCCCGCCCCGGCCCGAGCCACTCCGCTTCTACTCCTACGACCGGGCCCTGAACTGGGTGCACAGAAACGAGACCCCGTGAAGGACACCTACGAAATCCGCCTCATCGACGCCCACAGCCCCCACTTCCTCCTCCTCGAATGCTGGGGCATCTGGGACCCCACCCACCACGAGTACCTCCGCACCCCCGGCTCCGAGGACCGGATCCGGCGCTTCTACACCCGCGCCTCCGCCGAGACCTTCCTCCGCACGCTGAACACTGCACACCTCTGACTCCAGCCCGCACCATGCGGTGAATCAACTCGACTTGCGCACAAGAGCTTTGACCAACATCCACCCTCGACGAACGCTGGAAGCATCCCCGTGGGCGACCACCGCCCCCGGGGACACCGGTCAGGTCGGCCAAAGCCCGGACACGTCCTACGCACACACGCCAGGATGAGGGTCAACTGACGCGCGACTACGCGGATCCGAGTTCACCGGGAGCATCGTGCAGCCTCTACAGTTTCTCGGAATCATCCCCAACACCCCGACCGACGACTCACCGACGATCTGGCGAGACCCCGAGAACGGGGACCTGATCATCCAGTCCTACAAGGCCAGCGAAGAGGATCTGAGGCGCTGCGAAGAGGTCGGATCCATCCCCGGCCACTCCACCGGGGTTCCCGAGCACGAGACCGTGATCAGGCTTCCCGCGGTCGTGATCAAGTACATCCTGGCCCTTGGCGAGGATGCGAAGGAGTGACGTGACGACGCCCACCCGCGACGGGCTGGCCAAGGCCACCAGTTCAGCCGTCCACCTTGAGATGCGCGACGCCTATGGCGCGAGCGATCCCGAGTTCTCCAGGTGGCAGAAGGGCCACCGCTACCAGCTCGATGACCGGCCCGCGTGGTTCCAGGGATGGGCCGACGCGGTTCAGGATGCGATCGCCCGCGGGGTCGTCGTCAGACGGCTCCGGATCGTCTCCGAGCCCGTCACCGACTACATCAAGTACGAACACCACGTCACCTTCCTGAACCTGGCCGCCGGCGAACAGGTCCGTTGGCTCCAGCGGTCCGCGATCCGGGCGCTTCCGGTTCCCGCCAATGACTTCTGGCTATTCGACAACGAGCACGCCGTCGTCAACCACTTCAGCGGAGACGGTGAGATCGTGCGGCGTGAGATCGTCGACGGAGCTGCCGAGCCGGACTTGGCCGCATTCCTCGGGTCGGTCTTCGATTCGCTCTGGGAGATCGCGACTCCCCACCAGGAGTACGAGCCCAAGTAGTCGAGCATCATGCACACATCGCGCTCATCGAGCGTCCAGCAGGCCCGGAAACTACTGGCCGACCGGCTACGCGAGCTTCGCCGGCTGGCCGAGCTGACCGGGCCTGCCCTCGCTCTCCGCTGCGGCTGGCACAAGTCGAAGGTCTCCCGGATCGAGAATGCCGTCACGGCTCCGTCGGAGCAGGACATCCGAGACTGGTCCCGCGCGTGCGACGCCGGCGAGCAGGCCGAGGACCTGGTGGCGAGTCTCAGGTCCGTGGAGGGCATGTTCGTCGAGTGGAAGCGGATGGAGCGCAGCGGCCTGAAGCACGCCCAGGAGGCCGTGTTGCCGCTGTTCGAGCGCACGGCGCGCTTTCGCGCCTACTCCCCCGGCATCGTCCCCGGTCTGCTCCAGACGAGGGACTACACAACCGCGATCCTCCGGGCCACACAGAAGCGGCGCGTCCAGGTGGACGACGTCGAGGCGGCCGTCCAGGTCCGCATGGACCGTCAACGCATCGTCCACGACTCCCACCGGACGTTCGCCTTCCTCATCGAAGAGGCCGTCCTCCTGTCCGGAATCGGCGGTCCGGAGGTGGCAGCCGGACAGCTCGGGCACCTCATCGACATCACGACCCGGGCGAACACGAGCCTTGGCATCATCCCTTTCAGCACAGCTCGTACGTCGATGCAGGTGGAAGGATTCTGGATCTTCGACAACGCCCAGGCCAACGTCGAGCTGGTGTCCGGCTATCTGACCATCACACAGCCTTCCGAGGTCGCGATGTACGCCAATCGCTATCGGGATCTGTCGTCGGATGCCGTGTACGGCAAGGCTGCCCGTGCCCTGATCACGAAGGCCATGGACGCCCTCGCGTGATTGGTGTGCAACTCCGTGCAACTCCTTTGAGTGACTGTGCGGTTACTCCCTACCGTTGTCGATGCCGTCCTGAAGGAACGGGACGAGCCCGGCACGGGAGGAGCACTGCGTTGACCACGCCCGAGAGGCCGCCCGCCCCGGGGCCGCCGAACCCCGGACCCATCCCCCGTTACGCGACCGCAAGGAAGTAGGAGACGACAATGGGAGACCAGAACAAGGGCGGCCCGAACGACGGCAAGAGCGGCGGCCACGCCAAGCCCGGCGGACCCGTCATCGGCCCCAAGCCCAGTCCCGACGGCCAGGGCCCCGACAAGGGTGGTAAGCACCGCTGATGACGAACCACCAGCTTCCCTTGGAGCAGGCCGCCATGCGTGGCCTGCTCCAGACCGTCAGCGATGGCCACGACCTGGCCCCCGAGTGGATCAAGGCTGCCACGGCGGCCCCGCGCCACTCCTTCCTCCCCGACCACATCTGGATCGACCTGGACGGCACCTACCGCGCCCTGGAGCGCCGGGCCGACATCAGCGCGTGGCTCGCCGCCGCATACGCCGACGAACCCGTGGTGACCCAGGTCAACGACGGCGTCGAACCGGGAGACCCCTCCAAGGCGTGGCCGTCCAGTTCGTCCTCGGCCCCCTCAGTCGTGTTCCGGATGCTCGAAGCCCTCGATCTCCGGCCGGGTATGCGCGTGCTGGAGATCGGCACCGGTACCGGCTGGACGAGCGCCCTGCTGTCCCACCGCCTCGGGGACGCCAACGTGACCACGATCGAGGTCGATCGCGGACTCGCCGATCGCGCCCGGGCCGCCCTCGGCACCGCCGGCTTCGCTCCGGAGGTGGTGTGCGGGGACGGCGCGCTCGGCTGGGGCGTACGCGCGCCGTACGACCGGATCGTGTCCACGTGTTCGGTGCGGCGCGTCCCTCTGGCGTGGATCGAGCAGACGAAACCGGGCGGGGTGATCCTCACCCCGTGGGACAACCCGTGGATCTGCTGGGGCCTGCTGCGACTCACCGTTGGGGACGACGAAACGGCGGTCGGCCGGTTCAGCGCGGACAGCTCGTTCATGCTCATGCGCACACAACGCGACGACGTGGACCTGCTCCGGGACGTCGTCAGGGACGACCACGAGGCAGAGGTGTCCGAAACGGTGCTGCCCCGCCGCTCGGTCGTCCACGCGGAGGCGGCGTTCGCGATCGGCCACCGGATCGGCGACATCTGGCACGCCTGGCAGGACAACCCCGCCGAGGGCGTAGCCGACCGGCTGTGGATTGCCTCCGCCGACCGGTCGTCCTGGGCGGCCGTGGACCACGACGGCGGTGATGAGGACGTGTTCACCGTCCGGCAGTACGGGCTGCGCCGCCTGTGGGACGAGATCGAAGCGGCTCATCAGTGGTGGATCGCCAACGGCCGCCCCGGGCCGGACCGGTTCGGACTCACCGTCACATCGGAGGGGCACCAAGCATGGTTGGACACCCCGGCGCACTCCTGGCCATTGAACTAGCCGCGCCGAGCAGAACCCAACGAGGGAGGGTCCGGTGCTCCAGCACCTCATCACGCAAGACTCCGGGCTGCGGATGGTCCCCACTGACCGGGCCGAGATGGCCGCCGCGGTCAGCGAGCTCCACGAGGCGTTGCGGGCCTTGCCCGAAGGGGCCGATCCCGCCCGGGCTCGATTCCTGACCAGGTGGATCGGCATCGGCGAGATGTGCCTGGGCAATCACGGCGAGGCCCGTACGTTCCTCCGGCAGTCGCTCGACCTGGCCGCAGCCGTCGGGAACACCCGAGCCGTCGTCGCCACCGGGCTCAACCTCGGCGACGCGCACCGCTATGCCGGCGACATCCACACGGCGGACGCGATCTACCACAGCGCGCTGAGCACCGCGCGAAGCCGACACCCGGAACTCCTTGACTTCGCGCTCCAGCACTTCGGCAAACACCTCATGGAACGCGGCGACCTCGCGGGCGCCCAGGCCAGTCTGCAGGAAGCACTGCGGCTGCGGATCGCCAAAGGGGAGAGCGAATTGGTCGAGTCCACGCAGGCGGCACTCGACCGGGTCGAGCTGCTGATCGGCAGCGCCGGCGCACCAGCATCCGTCATCGCGACGCCGCGCGCCGACAGGGCCCCCCCCGCCTCTGCCGGCCGGCCCCCGGTCGGAACAGGCCACCTCAGTTCACCAGA
>NZ_JBFBDY010000117.1:0-15009 GCF_040683475.1 Kitasatospora sp. NPDC093558
CGCAGCGGCGAGTCCGCACCGGAGGGTGCGGGACTGCCGTCGCGGTCCGCGGGTGGTTCGTGCGTGCTCATCGGGGGCTGAGCTTACCGTGCGGCAGCCGCGCCCCCGGGAGCGCTCCGATCCCCCGGCGAGGCCGGGGGCCGGTGGATCAGCGGTCGCGCTTCTCCTTGATCTTCGCGGCCTTGCCGCGGAGGTCACGCAGGTAGTACAGCTTGGCGCGGCGAACCGCACCGCGGGTCACGACCTCGATCTTCTCGACGACCGGGGTGTGCACCGGGAAGGTGCGCTCCACGCCGACGTTGAAGCTGACCTTGCGGACGGTGAAGGTCTCACCGACGCCCGCACCGTGGCGGCGGATGACGACGCCCTGGAAGACCTGGACACGGGAGCGGTTGCCCTCGATGACCCGGACGTGGACCTTCAGGGTGTCACCGGCGCGGAAGGCCGGGATGTCGCTACGCAGCGAGGCCGCGTCGACAGCAGCGAGCTTGTTGCTCATGTTGCTCTCCATCGCAGGCGCCACGGGCCGCCCACGGAAGTTCGTCACAATGGGGTCTGCTGCGGGCCGCGTCGGCTGACGGCGATCCCCCCGTGGCGGGGGCGCCGGTCCACGTGACCCCTACGGGAGGGGCCCAGCGACAGACAGCAGCGGCCTATTCTTCCACACCTTCGGCCACGGACCGAAATCGGCCGTGCTCCTCGTCCCAGGCCAGCCCGAGGACGGAGAGCGCCGCCCGGTCCTTCTTGTCGAAGGAGCCGTACTGCCAACGCTCCACCAGGTCGGGGCGGTTCGCCAGCGTACGGGCGAAGGCCTCGTCCCGGCGCCAGCGCGCGATCCGGCCGTGGTTTCCGCTGAGCAGCACCTCGGGCACGCTCCGGCCGCGCCACTCGGCGGGCTTGGTGTAGACGGGGCCCTCCAGGAGGTCGGCCATCGCGCCGGGGGCGAAGGAGTCGTCCCGGTGGGACTCGGCGTTGCCGAGCACCCCGGGCAGCAGCCGGGCGATCGCCTCGACCATCACCAGCACGGCGACCTCGCCGCCGGCCAGCACGTAGTCGCCGATCGAGGCCTCGACCACCGGCATCCGGGTGGCCGCCTCCTCGATCACCCGCCGGTCGATGCCCTCGTACCGGGCAGGGGTGAAGGCCAGCCACGGGCGTCCGGCCAGTTCCTGGGCCAGCTCCTGGGTGAACGGGCGCCCGCTCGGGGTGGGCACCACCAGCGTGGGCACCTGCCCCTCGGGGCCGGCGGCGACCACCGCGTCCAGGGCCTCGCCCCACGGCTCGGGCTTCATCACCATGCCGGGGCCGCCGCCGTACGGGCTGTCGTCGACCGTCCGGTGGACGTCGTACGTCCAGTCGCGCAAGTCGTGGACGTGCACGTCCAGCTGGCCGCGGGCGCGGGCCTTGCCGACGAGCGAGATGTTCAGGGGCTCCAGGTACTCCGGGAAGATCGACACGACATCGAGCCGCATCCCGGTCTGGACGCCCTCGGCCGCCGTCACTTCTCGTCCCCCTCGGCGGTCTCCGCGGACTCCCCCGCGGACTCGGCGGCGGAGGTGCCCGCGGATCCCTCCGCGGACCCGGCGGCAGAGGTGCCCGCGACGTCAGCCTGCTCCGGGTCGATGAGCCCGGCCGGCGGGGTGATCACGGCGCGCTGGTTCTCCAGGTCGATGGTGGGCACGATCTGGGTGACGAAGGGCACCAGCACCTCCGTCCCGTCGGCCTTCTTCACGGTGAGGAGGTCCTGGTAGGGCAGGTGGACGACCTCGGTGAGCTCGCCGACCAGGGTGCCGTCGGCGAGGACCACATCCAGGCCGATCAGCTGGTGGTCGTAGTACTCCTCCGGGTCGTCGGGGCGCTCCTCCGGGTCGACCTCGGAGATCAGCAGGGTGCCCCGGAGCGCCTCCGCCGCGTTGCGGTCCTTGACGCCGGCGAAGCGCAGCAGCAGCCGCCCGCTGTGCACGCGGCCGGACTCGACGGTCAGCGGCCCGACCGACGCGGGGTCGGTGAGCACGACGGCGCCCGGGCCGAGCCGGAGTTCCGGCTCGTCGGTGCGGACCTCGACGCTGACGTCCCCCCTGATGCCGTGGGCGCGGCCGATCCTGCCGACGACGAGCTGCACGGTGATCGTTCTCCTGGAATTCCTGAGCGGGACGGGAAGCGGGCCACGCGCGCGCCACGGGGCACGGACTCGGTGGCCGGATGCGAAAAAGGCCGACCGGGACGCCATGCGTCCCGGTCGGCCCCAAGCCCTGACGGCTGCACGGGCAGCTGCGTCAGCGGATGTTGTCCACGTCGACGAGGTCGACCCGGACGTTGCGACCGCCGAGGGCGCCGACCACGGTGCGCAGAGCGCGCGCCGTGCGGCCGCCCCGGCCGATCACCTTGCCGAGGTCATCGGGGTGCACACGCACCTCGATGGTGTTCCCCCGACGCAGGTTGCGCGAGCGCACCTGCACCTCGTCGGGGTGCTCGACGATGCCCTTCACCAGGTGGTCGAGGGCGTCCTCGATCACGATCAGGCCTCGGCGGCGGCGTCGGCCTCAGCCTCGGCCTTGTCCGACTTCTTGGCCTTCGGGGTGATGGCGACACCGGTGGTGGCGTCCTCGAAGCCGGCGACGGCCTTCGCGAACAGGTGCGAGAAGTCCTCGACCTTCGGCTCGGCGACCTTCAGCGGCGCCGGAGCCGGCAGGCCCTTGAACTTCTGCCAGTCGCCGGTCAGCTTGAGGATGGCGAGGACCGGCTCGGTCGGCTGGGCGCCGACGGACAGCCAGTACTGGGCGCGGTCGCTGTCGACCTCGATCTTCGAGGGGTTGTAGGTCGGCTGGTAGATGCCGATCTCCTCGATCGCGCGACCGTCACGCTTGGTGCGGGCGTCGGCGACGACGATGCGGTAGTGCGGGGAGCGAATCTTGCCGAGACGCTTGAGCTTGATCTTGACTGCCACGGGAGTGGATTCTCCTGGTGTTGACGTGGGTGAGCGGTCGCGTCACCGCGTGGGGTTGCGGTGCGAACCGTTCAAGGGACACGCCAGCCGTAGGAGAGAGGGGTCCTGCTCGGCTGCCGAGTACTCAGCTGTCCATTCTGCCATACCGGCGCCAACCGCCCGGACCGGGCCTCCCGAGCCCACCTGTGGGGCAGGACCGGACCGGGAGCCCCCGCTCCCGGTCGAGTCCACTGATCCATCCACGAGTCTTCCACTCACACCCGCTGGCTCCGCTGCCCGCACAGCCGACCATCGGGTCCTGCCACCCGGTCACGCGACCCCGAACCGGTCACGTGAGCCCGATGGGCCCTGCCTTGCCGAATTGCCGAATTACCCAACTATTGAACTGCTGAACTGCTGAACCATTGGACTGCGGGACTGCCGGAACCGCTGCCGGAACCGTCAGAACCGTCAGAACCGCCGGAACCACCGGAGCCGACAGGATCAAGCGATCTTGAACGGCTGCTGGCACGCGCCGCAGACGATGGACGCCTGCGCGAGCACCGACGGCACGACCCGGACGTTCCGCCCGCAGCCGCAGACCGCCTTGACCCGCACGCCGCCCCCGGAGGAGCCGTGCCGGGCGGCCGGCCCGCGGAAGGCGCGCGTCGCGCCGTCGCCGGCCACCGCCTCCTGGTGCGCGCCGAGGGCGCGGTCCAGGCGTTCGATGGTCTCGGCGTACCGCTCCTGGGTCTCCTTGAGCATGGTCACCTGGGAGAAGCCGCTGCTGGCGTGCGGTTCCACCGGGTGCGCCAGACCGAGCTCGGAGGCGAGCATCAGGAAGCGCCGGTTGTGGTAGCGGCCGGCCCGCGAGGTGTCCCGGATGTCCCGGGCCGCGGCCAGACCGTGGGCAGCCTCGTGGAGGAGCCGCTCGAAACCGAGCCGCGTGCCACAGGCCGAGGAGGACTCGCCGATCAGGGCCTCGGGCGAGGCCAGGTCCGGGAGGTCCTGGTGGTAGGCCTGGATGTCACTCCAGGCGGCGGCCAGTTCGGCCGCGAGGACGAGGGGCTGTGTCGTGCTCACGCTAGACCAACGATGGAGTGCGTGCCGATGTTCCGCCTGTTCCCGTTCTCCGGGAATTCCCAGGGAACTCCCAGGAATGCATGGTCGCGCGCGAATTGCGCGTTCCGGATCCGATGCAAGACCAACCCCCTGCCGGTTTCGGCCCGCGCAGCTCGGCGAGCCTGGTGAATTCCGTCCGGGGGCGGGCTGTCGCTCCCAGGACGTACGGCCCGTGATCCTGTCGAGTTGACAGGGCCACGGGCCGTACACCGTACCGCTATTCCGTTAATACCGGCAGTTGACCGGCCAGTAGGGATGTTGCGAGTCCGGAGCCGTCGGTGAGAGTTACCGGATTCTTACCACCCGCATTCCGGGCAAATGTTGCCGGTAACGGTCATTACCCACCGCCGGTCGTACCGGTGGTCGGGATCAGTAGGCACGCGCGATGAGCGCGATATTGCCTTCCTGGTCGTCCGTCTGCGGCACCGAGCCGTCGGCGGCGACGATGCAGCGCACCGAGACGCCCTGCTCGGCCAGCTTGGCCTCGCCCTCCGGACCGAGGTCGGCCCAGGACATCCGGCCCCAGCCGGTGGCGGCGGCCTCGACGGCCTCGTCGAGGGTCGTGACGTCCACCGTGCGGGACACGCGGCGCTCGCGGGACTGGCGCAGCAGGAGCTCCTGGTCCTCCTCCAGGACGCCCGGGAGCAGCTCGGCCAGGGCGTCGATCGAGACCGGCTCCTTGCCGCCCGCGATGCGGCGGACCAGCATGGCGGTGCCGTTCTCCAGGTCGCGCGGGCCGACCTCGATGCGGACCGGAACGCCCTTGAGCTCCCAGTCCACGGCGCGGCGGCCGAACGGGGTGTCGGTGCGGTCGTCGACGACCACGCGGACGCCGGCGGCCTCCAGGCGGGCGCCGATCTCGCGGACCTTGGCGATGACCGCGTCGTCGCCCTTGATGGCGAGGACGACGGCCTGGACGGCGGCCAGGCGCGGCGGGACGCGAAGGCCGTTGTCGTCGCCGTGGGACATGATCAGGCCGCCGACCATGCGGGTCGAGACGCCCCAGGAGGTCTGCCAGACGTGCTCGCGCTCGGCACCCTGGAGCTGGTAGGTGGTGTTGAACGCCTTGGCGAAGTTCTGGCCCAGCTCGTGGCTGGTGCCCATCTGCAGGGCCTTGCCGTCGCCCATCATGCCCTCGAGGGTGAGGGTGTTGATGGCGCCGGCGAAGCGCTCCTTGGCGGTCTTGCGGCCGAGCACGACGTCGATGCCGAGCACGTTGGTCATGAAGTCGCCGTAGACCTGGGTGTGGATCATCGACGCGTACTCGCGGGCGTCCTCGTAGGTGGCGTGGGCGGTGTGGCCCTCCTGCCAGAGGAACTCGGTGGTGCGCAGGAAGACGCGCGGGCGCAGCTCCCAACGGACCACGTTGGCCCACTGGTTGATCAGCAGGGGCAGGTCGCGGTGGCTCTGCACCCACTTCGAGAAGTACTCGTTGATGATGGTCTCGGAGGTCGGCCGGACGACGACCGGCTCCTCCAGCTGCTTGCCGCCGCCGTGGGTGACCACCGCGAGCTCGGGGGCGAAGCCCTCGACGTGCTCGGCCTCCTTGGTCAGGTACGACTGCGGGATGAACATCGGGAAGTAGGCGTTCTGCGCGCCGGCCTTCTTGATCCGCGCGTCCATCTCCTGCTGCATCCGCTCCCACAGGCCGTAGCCGTACGGTCGGATGACCATGGTGCCGCGCACCGGACCGTTGTCGGCCAGCTCGGCCTTGTTGATGAGGTCCTGGTACCAGCGCGGGAAGTCTTCCGCCTGAGGGGTGAGAACGGGTGCCTTAGCCATGGCCCGAATGGTACGGGGAGCGACCCTCTGACTTCGAATCGGTATCACACCTGCGGCCGACCGTCCCGGCGGGCCACCGGACGACAGGGGACGGACCGGGACAGACCGAGGACGGTGACCGGGACGGACGGGGGACGGTGACCGGGACGGACGGGGGACGGTGACCGGGACGGACGGGAGGCGGCGGACGTGACGGACGGGGGCGGTGGGCGTGACGGACGGGGTACGACCCCCGCCGGCAGCAGGGGGCGCACGACCGCGACACGCGCGCACCACCCTGCACCCCTCTGGACGCCGCGCCCGAGCCGCTGTTCGCTGGAGTGGGGCGGGACTTTGGGGGAGCCGTAACAGCACACCGAAGGACCGGATGGGAGGCCGCGATGGCTTCAGCTCGGACGACCGGCACGACCGAACGACCAGCGGGCGCACAACCAGCGGGCGCACGACCGCACCAAGTCCACGCGGGGGGCGCGTGGCCGGCGCGGGCGCGCGACTGGGCGGAGATCCAGGAGCGCATGCTGGTGCCGCTGTACGAGGCGGTCTACGACCGGCTGGAGGTCGGCCCGGCGAGCAGCGTGCTGGGCCTCGGCTGCCGTTCCGGGCTGGCGCTCCTGCTGGCGGCCGGCCAGGGCGCCCAGGTCTCGGGCCAGGAGCCGCGGGACGAGCTGCGCGAGCTCGCGCGGGACCGACGGCTGCGGGTGTGCGCGGGGGCCCGCCCGGCCACCGCCCTCCCCCGCTCGGCCTATTCGCTGGTGACGGTTTTCGAACAGCTCCCGGCGAGCGCCGAACCGCGCACGGTGGTCGCCGAGGCCGCCCGGCTCACGCTCCCCGGCGGGCACGTGGTGCTGGCCGCCTGGGGGCCGCAGGAGCGCTGCGAGAGCGCCGCGGTGCTGGACGTGGCCCGCCGGATGGCCGGCCGCACCACCGCGCGCGACCCGTTCGAGCTGAGCGCGCCCGGCGCCCTGGAGGACCTGATCCCCGCCGCCGGCCTGCGCCCGGCCGGCAGCGGCCGGGTGAGCTGCCCCTTCGCCTACGCGGACCTGGACAGCGCGGTGCGCGGCCTGCTCTCGACCGGGCTGTTCGAGGCCGCCGAGGAGTTCTCCGGCGGCGCGCTGGTGGCCAAGGAGCTGGAGGAGGCGCTGCAGCCGTACCTGCGCGCCGACGGGTCGGTCCGGATGGCGAACGTCTTCCGCTACCTGATCGCCGAACGGCTCCGCTGAGCCGCTCGCCACAGCGAAGGGCCGCCGGGCACGCCGCCACCGACGGACGAAACCGGGGCGCCCGCCATCATGGCGAGCGCCCCGGACATCTGCTCACGCTCCCCCGAACGGCCCAATGGACGGGCCCAAGCCCGACACCCCCACAAACCGCCCTACGAGCCGCCCTCGCCCCCGCCCTCGCCCGCCTTCCGCGGCACCCCGGCGGCCCGGTACGCCGCCTCCTCGTCCAGCGTCTCCGCCTCCAGCAGCGCCGCCGCCAGCGCGTCCAGCCGGGTCCGCTGCTCGGTCAGGATCCGCACCGCGTCGTCGTAGCACTCGGCGACGATCCGCCGGGCCTCCTCGTCCACCGCGTCGAGCGTGGTCGGCGCGGCCGAGAGCCCGTACGCGCCCTGCGGGTCGGAGGGCACGGCGGTGAGCCGCCCGACCCGCTCGCTCATGCCCCAGCGGCCGGCCATCCCCCGGGCGATGTTGGTGACCTGCTCCAGGTCGCTCTCCGCGCCCGTGGTGATGACCCGGTAGACGACCTGCTCGGCCGCCATCCCGCCGAGCGCGCCGATGATCCGGCCGCGCAGGTACGGCTCGGTGTACGAGTAGCGGTCGTTCTCGGGCGTCGAGAGCGTGACGCCGAGCGCCCGGCCGCGGGGCACGATGGTGATCTTGCGGACCGGGTCGGCACCGGGCTGGAGCATCCCCAGCAGGGCGTGCCCGCTCTCGTGGTACGCCGTGCGCTCGCGCTCCTCCTGCGGCATCACCAGCGGCCGGACGGCGCCGAGCTGGACCTTCTCCAGCGCGTCCGACAGGTCGCGCTCCTTGACGGCGTCCTGCTTGCGCTTGACGGCCAGCAGGGCGGCCTCGTTGACGAGGTTGGCGAGCTCGGCGCCGGTCATCCCGGGGGTGACCTTCGCCAGCTGGGTGAGGTCGGCGTCGCCGGCCAGCGGGACGGTCCTGGAGTGGATGGCGAGGATCGCGGCGCGCCCCTCGCGGTCCGGCGGGCTGACGGTGATCCGCCGGTCGAACCGGCCGGGGCGCAGCAGCGCCGGGTCGAGGACGTCCGCCCGGTTGGTCGCGGCGATCACGATGACGCCCTCGGAGCCGGTGAAGCCGTCCATCTCGGTGAGGATCTGGTTGAGCGTCTGCTCGCGTTCGTCGTGCCCGCCGAGGCCGCCGCTCCCGCCACGCTGGCGGCCGATGGTGTCGATCTCGTCGATGAAGACGATCGCCGGGGCCACCTTGCGCGCCTCGGCGAAGAGTTCGCGGACGCGGCTGGCGCCGACGCCGACGATCATCTCGATGAACTCGGAGGCGGAGGCGGAGAAGAAGGGCACGTCGGCCTCGCCGGCGACGGCCCGGGCGAGCAGGGTCTTGCCGGTGCCGGGCGGGCCGCTCAGCAGCACGCCGCGCGGCATCTTGGCGCCCATCCTGCGGTAGCGGTCCGGGTTCTTCAGGAAGTCGACGACCTCGGTGAGTTCGGCCTCGACCTCGTCGATGCCGGCCACGTCGGCGAAGGTGGTCCGCTTGCCCTCCTCGGCGACCACCGGCTTGGGCGGGGCCTTGCGGCCGAGCGGCCCGGCGCCGAGGCCGCCGGACATCCGGCGGGCGAGCAGCACCCAGATGAAGACCAGCAGCAGCATGGGGGCCAGCGAGAGCAGCAGGTTGGCGAGGAAGCTGCGCTGCTGGACGACGGGCGAGGTGGCGGTGACCTCGATGCCCTGCTGCTGGAGGGTGGCCCAGAGGTTGTCGTTGGCGAAGGAGGGCCGCTGGGTGGCGAATTCGCTGTAGTCGCCCTTGCCGCCGTCCGGCTTGGGCTGGGCGGACTTGAGGGTGCCCTCGATCGCGTCGCCCTTGGAGTAGATCTTGGTGATGTTGCCCTTGTTCAGCTGGTTGTTGAACTCGGTGTAGGAGATCGTCGTGGCGCCCTCGTTGCCGAAGAAGGACAGCAGCACGTCGGAGATCAGGAACACCACGAGCGCGGTGAGGATGAGGCCCATCCAGCCGCCGGGCATCCGGCGGCGGGGCGGCGGCGGGGGCGGTGCGCCCTCGGACCGCCAGGGCTGGTCGGGGGTCTGGCGCGGCGGGACGGGTTCGGTCACCTCTCGGACGATACGGACGCGCGCTCGGGCGGGCCAACCGCAACGCCGCGCCGCGAGGGGCCCCGACCGGCCACGACACGCCGTCCCACCGGCCCGGAAACCGAGCCGCCCGCCCCCCGGCCCGACCGGTTGGAAACCGAGCCGCCCGACCATCCGGACCCGACCACCCAGCCCCGACCACCCAGCCCCGACCCCCGACGACCGACCGCCCGCTACGCGCCCGAGCCCGGCCACTCCTCGACGGTCATCGCGAACCGCTCGTGGTCGCGCCAGGCGCCCTGCAGGAAAAGCATCCGCGGGGTGTAGCCCTCGTGCCGGAAGCCCAGCCGCTTCGCCAGCGCGATCGACCGGTCGTTGTCCGGCTGCACGTTGATCTCCAGCCGGTGCAGGCCGAGCCCGCCCGCCGACTGCGGGGCGAAGCAGCTGTCCAGGACCAGCCGCATGCCCTCGGTCATCCGCCCGGTGCCGGCGAACGGCAGGTACGAGTCGTAGCCGAGCGCGCCGTTGCAGAAGCGGCCCATCACGATGTTGGCCACGTTCACCTTGCCGACCAGCCCGCCGGTCTCGCGGTCGACGATCAGGAAGGTCCGCAGTCCGGCCCCCTGACGCTCCAGCAGTTCCGGGAGCCCGTTCGGCTCGACCGGGTTCCACCGCCCGATGTGGTCGGCGGACCGTCGGACCGCCTCGGCGTACGCACCCTCGTCCTCGGCCCTCGGGGCCCTGATCGTCACTCGCACTCCACCATCATCGGACACGCGATCGGCCCGCCGCCCGGATAATCCGGACGACGGGCCGATCGATGACGATGACCGCGGCGGTGACGGCGGCGATGACGGTCGGGCCGCCGCGAACCACCGGGCCTACCGGAGGTCCGACTGGCCTACCGGAGGTCCCGCCGGGCCTACAGGAGGTCCTTGAACTCCTTGGGGAGCTCGAAGTCGGCCGGCCCCTTGCCCGCGCCGAGGCCGAACGCCCCGCCGTCGGGGGCCTGGGCGGCGCCCGGGCCGAGCGCGCGACGCTCGGCGGCGGCCGCCTCGTCCTGCGCGCGCTTCAGCGGGTTGCCGCTCTTGCGCTTGCCCTTGGCCTGCGGGGCCTTCTTGGCGGACTTCTTCGCGCCGCCGCCCATGCCCGGGATCCCCGGCATGCCGGGCATGCCCTTGCCGGAGGCCATCGCGGACATCATCTTGCGGGCGTCGAAGAACCGCTCGACCAGGTTCTTGACCTCGCCGACCTGGACGCCCGAACCCTTGGCGATGCGGGCCCGGCGGGAACCGTTGATCAGCTCCGGCTCGGCGCGCTCGGCCGGCGTCATCGACTTGATGATCGCGCCGACGCGGTTGACGTCCTTGTCGTCGATGTTGTTGATCTGCTCGCGGATCTGTCCCATACCGGGCAGCATGCCGAGCAGCTTGGAGATCGAGCCCATCTTCTGGACCTGCTCCAGCTGGGACAGGAAGTCGTCCAGCGTGAAGGCCTTCGGGCCGCCGCGCAGCTTGGCCGCGATCTTCTCGGCCTCGGCCTGCGAGAAGGTCTGCTCGGCCTTCTCGATCAGCGAGAGGACGTCACCCATGCCGAGGATGCGCGAGGCCATCCGGTCCGGGTGGAAGGCGTCGAAGTCGTCGACCTTCTCGCCGTTCGAGGCGAACATGATCTGCCGGCCGGTGACGTGCGCGACCGACAGGGCCGCACCGCCGCGGGCGTCGCCGTCGAGCTTGGAGAGCACGACACCGGTGAAGTCGACGCCGTCGAGGAAGGCCTGCGCGGTGGTGACCGCGTCCTGGCCGATCATCGCGTCGACGACGAACAGGACCTCGTCCGGCTCGACGGCGGCACGGATGTCCGCGGCCTGCTGCATCAGCTCGGCGTCGATGCCGAGGCGGCCGGCGGTGTCGACGACGACGACGTCGTACTGCTTCTGCTTGGCGTACTCGATCGAGTCCTTGGCCACCTGCACCGGGTCGCCGACGCCGTTGCCCGGCTGCGGGCCGTAGAAGGCCACGCCGGCGCGCTCGGCGACCACCTGGAGCTGGTTGACCGCGTTGGGGCGCTGGAGGTCGCAGGCGACGAGCAGCGGGGTGTGCTTCTGCTTCTTCAGCCAGTGGCCGAGCTTGCCCGCGAGGGTGGTCTTGCCCGCACCCTGGAGGCCGGCGAGCATGATCACCGTGGGGCCGTTCTTCGCGAACCGGACCCGGCGGGTCTCGCCGCCGAGGATCGCGATGAGCTCCTCGTTGACGATCTTGATGATCTGCTGCGCCGGGTTCAGCGCGCCCGAGACCTCGGAGCCGAGCGCCCGGTCCTTGACCTGCTTGATGAAGGCCCGGACGACCGGCAGCGCGACGTCCGCCTCCAGCAGCGCGATGCGGATCTCGCGGGCGGTGGCGTCGATGTCCGCCTCGCTCAGGCGGCCCTTGCCCCGGAGGTTCTTGAACGTCGCTGCGAGGCGATCGGAAAGGGTTCGCCACCTCGACGTCGCTGACGTCGATGCCGGTGACGCGCACGTCCTTCGCGGCGACGAGTTGGAGGGCGGGTTTGCCCACGCCGCAGCCGATGTCGAGCACCGCGGCGCCGGGGGCGGGGGCGAGCAGGGTGATCAGGAGGTCGGTCAGGCGGGCCGTGGCGACGTCGACGGTGCTGGCGTCGGCGTCGTCCTCCCAGTAGCCGTAGTGCAGGTTCTCGCCCCAGGCGGCCGTGAGGACCCGGCCGAGGCCTTCGTAGAAACTCGCGACACCGTCGATGCGGGACAATTCCGTGGCCATGGCGGTCTCCGTCTCAGGCGGGTCGGATGGACAGTGCGTGCCGGAACACATCGCGCGGGTCGTAGGCCTTCTTGGCCCGCTGCAAACGTGCGTAATTCGCTCCGTAGTACAGGGTGTGCCAGGGGGTTCCCGAGGTGTTCCACTCCGGGTCAGCGAGATCGGCGTCCGCGTAGTTGATGTACGCACCGGCGTTGATCGAGTCGGGCACCGGAACGCCGCCGGTCCTGCTGTAGACGTCGCGGTAGAGCTTGCGCACCCAGGCCACGTGTGCGGCGTCCTGGTCCGGCGTGCGCCACACGCCGGGGGTGAAGTACACGCGCAGGATGGAGTCCCGGTGCGGGTAGGCGGTCGCGTCCGGGGCGACGGTGTTGATCTTCCCGCCGAGGGCGGCCAGGTTCACCTGGGCGCCCGGGTTGGCGATGGAGTCGTCGGTGAGGTAGCGGTAGATCGTCGCGATCTGCTCGTCGGTGTAACTCCTGCGCAGGTCCGCGGTCTTGTCCTTCTGGCGCCCGGAGGCACCCCAGTACCAGTTGTCCCGGTCGAGCCACGGGAGCGCGTACCGCTGCTCCGAGGCGGCCTTCAGGCCGGTGCCCGCGGTGATGTCCGCGATCATCCCGTCGAGCATCGCCTCGCCGCCCTCGACCGTGTCCTCGACGCCGGCCAGCAGGCCGATCACACCGGCCGCGCGGTGGGAGGCGGAGAGCGAGGCCCAGACCTGGACCTCCTTCGCCCCCGGGGCGCTGTTGCGCTCGAACCACCGGCAGTAGTTGCGGATGAGCGTGGTGAACGCCTGCTGCGACAGGGACTCCCACGACCACTGGACGGTACGGGCCCGCTGGTTCCCGGCCCGGGGCAGGAGCTTGCCGGGTTCGAGCGAGGTCACGTTCGGCGTGCGCAGCCAGTACCGCGTGACGACACCGAAGTTGCCGCCGCCGCCGCCCGTGTGCGCCCACCAGAGGTCCCGGTTGGGGTCATTGGCCTCGCGCGTCGCCACGACGGTGCGGGGCTGTCCGTCGACGCCCACCACGACCACCTCGACGGCGTACAGGTGGTCGACGGCTATCCCGTGGATGCGCGAGTAGAAGTTGTAGCCGCCGCCGAGGATGTGCCCGCCGAGACCCACCTCCGAGCAGCCGGCGGACGGGATGTGCACGCCCCAGCCCTTGAAGAGCCGCTGCTGCGTCGGCGCCACGATCGCGCCGGGCCCGACGGCGAAGGCCCTGCGCGACTCGTCGTAGTAGACGTCGGACAGCTGCGAGAGATCGATGAGCTCCTTGACGTCGGACGTCGCCGTGAAGTTCTCCAGGCAGTGGCCCCCGGAGCGGACGGCGACCCGCCGGCCGGCCGCGACGGCCCGCCCGAGCGCCTCGGCGACCTGGTCGCGCGTGGTCGCGATGGTCACCTGGTCGGGCCGGCCGGTGAACCGGGTGTTGTGCCCGCGCAGGAAGCTGTCGTACCGCGTGTCCCCGGGCTGCACGGTGACGGCGCCGAACGGCGGTGCGCACGCTCCCTCGGCCGCCTCCGCCGCGACGGCGGGCCGGGCGCCGGCGCCGACGTCCGCCGCCACCAGGCCGGCCCCGGCGAGTGCGGCACCGGTGAGTAATCCCCGGCGGCTCAATCCAGACATGTGGGCGACTCCTTGCTCATGGCGGTGGAAGGGAACGGAGTTGACTCGATCTTGGCCATGCCTTGGCGCGGCCATGTGCCGGCCCGATCCGCCATCGATCGGCCGGAAGCCTCCGTCATGATATTGGACTTGTACCAAGTATGTGGGGCAACTGGCGATCTCCGCCCGGGTTTTGATCGGCACGCTTCGGTCAACTCCTGTCCACGTCAGATCGCGCTGTCCGGGACTTCACTACCTTCGGCGCGCCGTGATCACCGCCATGCCGCTCGGCAGGACCTTCGTCTCCTCGCTTTCCAGCCCGGCGTCGGCGAGCAGCGCGGCGAATTCTGCGCGGGTGCGCTCGCGGCCTCCCGCCGCGCCGAAGAGGGAGAGCATGTAGACGTCCATGACGGCGGGCAGGCGGTGCGGGACGGCGCCTTCCGTGCCGCTGCCGTCCGGGCCGGCGCCGTCCGTCACCAGGTCGATCACCATCAGGCGGCCGTGGGCCGGCATCGCGGCGGCGCACGTGCGCAGGATGTCCACCGCGCGGGCCCAGCCCCAGTCGTGCAGGACGTGGCTCAGGATGTACAGGTCGGCGCCCGGCGTGACGTGCGCGAAGAAGTCCCCGGCCACGGCCGTGCAGCGGCGGGTCAGGCCCTCCTCGGCGATGCGCTTCTCCGCGAGCGGGACCGTCCCCGGCAGGTCCAGGACCGTACCGGTGCTCCCCGGTGTGCGGGCGAGGAGTTCGCACAGCAGGTGACCGTTGCCGCCGCCCACGTCGACGATCCACGGGTAGCGC
Source organism: Kitasatospora sp. NPDC093558 (assembly GCF_040683475.1). Classification (NCBI taxonomy): domain Bacteria; kingdom Bacillati; phylum Actinomycetota; class Actinomycetes; order Kitasatosporales; family Streptomycetaceae; genus Kitasatospora; species Kitasatospora sp. NPDC093558. Next base: position 14,302 of record NZ_JBFBDY010000117.1, read on the forward strand.
TCGAATCCGACGGCGTCGAACACCTCGTCGAGCTCCAGGCGCAGCCCGGCCTCCTGTGAGCGGTCGAACACCTCTCGGCGCTCCGGCTGCTGCTCCAGGTACTCGAAGAGGTCGCGGCCGAACTGCCGGCGGAACGCCGAATCGCCGGTGCGGACGGTGTGTTCGAGGTCCGTCCACGTCCGGCCGACCTCGCCCGCGAGCAGCAGCGCGGTCGGCTGCGCCGTGCCGGGGGTCTCCGGCAGGAGCGTCCTGCCGAGGGCCGTCAGCGCGAAGGTCCCGTCGGCCTCCTCGGTGAACACGCCGAACGGCACCAGGGCGCGCAGCAGACGGTCCAACGAGACGGCGTGGCCGACGAGTTGGAGGGCCAGTTCCTCTGCGGAACGGGACCGTTCGGCCAGTGCCTCGGGGACGCCGAGGCGCACGGCCGTGCAGATCACCCTCGACACGAGCTGGCCGTAGAGGAGCATGCGCATCCGGGTGGCGTGGTCGTGCGTCTCGGGGTCGAGCATGCCGTCACCTCACGGTAGGGGGAAGGGAGTTGGGTCCATCGGCTGGGCCGAAGCGGGATGCGGGCCGGGCCGGGGTCAGGGCGGGCCGGGGCGTCTCAACGCGAGTGACTAGGGAGGCGCGGGTCGGGGACGTCGGGGTCCGGGTTTGTACTTGGTGGGGAGCTTGTCGGCGTGCGGGGTGCTGGCCGGGGGGGGGATC